>CAZYBA010000589.1:0-1503 GCA_964646105.1 uncultured Armatimonadia bacterium | reverse complement strand
GGACGATTTGTACTTCTTGAGATGGTCTTTCAGTTCGTCGGCGACCTCGGCAGGACTGTCGGGTCCCAGTTTGCCGATAGCTTCCTCACCGATCTGGATCGCCTCGGAAGTCTTCCCGTCACGCCACAACGCGTAGGCCAGGGTGTCGAGAATGGATGGGTCCTTGCGTCCGGAAGCATCCACGGCCTGACGTGCGATTCGGATGGCGTTGTCCAGATCGGGGTTGACAGCCTTGGTGTTTTCGTCAACCATCATCCACGCAATTTGGTTCAGTTTTTGGGGATCACCCTTGGCGGCAGCGGCCATCTTGGAAGCCATGGCCGACGCGGCTGTGGCATCCGAACGCAAAAGGGCCATGAAACGTGCTGTCTGGAAGGATTCGGCAAGTTCAGGATGCGTCTTAGCCAACCCGTCAAGCACCTTCATCGCTTCCGGGGTCTTTCCTGAATCCATCAGGCGGACGAATTTTTGGAAACCAGCTTGCAGTTTGGCCATCTTGGCCTCTTCGGCTGCCTTGCGTTTCGCCTCGGCGGCGACATCGAATGTCCCGGCTATCACCTTCGGCAGGACTGCATCCAATCCGTCCAATGGATGGCCGATCCACGCGATCTTGCCTTTCTTGTCTACGACGAACGCGGTGGGGATGCCGTTCTGACCCGCCGCATCCATCCACTGGCGCGCCATGAATCCTTGCGCGGCGGCGTTGTCGGCAGCCACGGTGTAATTCATGCGGCTGCCCATTTCCGCGACGAACTTCCCGACCTTGGCAACGTAAGCGGCATCGTTTTCGTTGATGCTGACTCCGATAACGGTGGCCTTGCCCTTGAATTTCGCGGCCAATTCACTCAGATGGGGAATGGTGGTCCGACAGGGGCCGCACCAGGTAGCCCAGAATTCGACGACATAGACCTGGCCAGGCTTGAAGGCCGTGACGGGGCTGCCCTTGACCCATTTGGCAACCTTGATACTCGGAGCTACGGAACCGGCTTTCAGTGATTGGGCCTCCGCAATCGCTGGAAGTAGGGAACCAAGACCCACCGTAGCCAATGCGGCAACGGCACAGGTGTAAGCGAGACGCATCTGTTGATTTCCTTTTCAACCCGGACCATCGGAATCCGGGAACGAGTTCAGGTCGGGAACCGTGGGCTCTCAGGGGAAGCCGCTGCGGTCGGACCAAGTTTCATCATCCATAGTGTAACCGAAAAAGACGGAGCACATTTCGGAATCAGTTCCTTCGCCCCAGTGAATGTCCCGTGGGGGACGATGCGGATTGGCTGGGTTTTCACTGGAGTTGTCGTAAATTGCACGGACGTCGATCCGTGTTCCCCGCGGTAATCGGATGGGCTTGCGGAATCGGTAGCTGGGTTGCCATGTGAAATCCCAACGCACGATATCAATGAGTTTGACATGCGCCCCGGCGGGAGTTTCGGCGGTGACACGCATTTGCTTCCCCAGCAGGTGCAGGTGGGGAGTGATCGAGTGGATGGTGATGTTCGCGTTGAT
>CAZYBA010000588.1:0-1509 GCA_964646105.1 uncultured Armatimonadia bacterium | reverse complement strand
CGTCCCGGGGGTCGACCTGCGTGCCATGCCGTCGGCGCTGGTGGAGCGGGACGTTGTGGAGTTGTTTGAACGTCGCCTACACGAGACGGTGGAACGCGTCGGCGCGGACGGCGTCGACGGGGTTTGCTTGGTGCTGCACGGCGCGATGGTGGCGGAAGGCATTCCCGATGTCGAGGGACGGGTTTTGGAGACACTGCGCTCGCTTCCCGGCCTCGGAGAGACACCGGTCGCCGTGGTTCTGGACCTGCATGCCAATGTGGGTGCACAGACGGTGGTTGGGGCGGATGTGGTGCGTGCGTACCGGACAAATCCACATGAGGACGACTGGCGGTGCGGGTTGGATACGGCGGAGTTGCTGGATCGATTGCTTCACAGTGGACGCCGTGGGATGGTGCGGCACCGCGCGCCGGGAATTGTCTGGGCTCCGGTGGCGACGGGCACGGATACCGATCCGATGGCGACGTTGGAGCGAATGGCGCGTGACGCCGAAGCGGGAAACCCGGAGTTTCTATCGGTGGACGTCTTGGCCGGGTTTGCGTACGCGGATGTGCCGGACTGCGGAGTGTCGTTCACGGTGTCGACCCTTGGGGACACGGCGGACGCGGACCGGGTTCTCGATGTGTTGTGCGCCCGTGCTTGGGAGCTGCGCGGGCCGAGGGGAACGTCGGATCCCGATGTCCGGAGCGTGTTGGTGCAGCTTGCACACGATTTTCCGGAGGGGGAAGGTCCGGTATTGCTGGAGGAACCGTCGGACAACATCGGCGGCGGTGCCCCGGGCGACACCACCGAGATGCTGGCGGCGCTATTGGAGTTCGACTTGCCGGGTTCGGCGATGGTGGTCAACGACCCGGGAGTCGTAGCGGAACTTGCGGATGTTTCGATCGGATCGCGGGTGCGTGTTGCGGTAGGTGGTAAGAGCGGTGCTCCCGGCGCAACGGACCCGGTGGAGATGGATGCGGTATTGGTGTCGCGTAGCGACGGTAGATTTCTGCTGGAGGATCCGAACAGTCATTTGGCGTCGATGGGAGGTTCCCGGATCGACATGGGGCCGTGTGTCGTGCTGCGGCAACGCAACACGGTGGTTTTGTTGACCAGCCGCAAGACACCGCCGTTCGATCTGGGGCAGTGGCGCAGTCAGGGAATCGCTCCGGAGAGATTGCGGATTGTGGGGATCAAGGCAGCGGTAGCCCATCGTCGTGCGTGGGACCCGGTGTGCCGTGGGCGGGTGCGTGTCGCGACGGCCGGTCCTTGCGCGGCCGACTTGCGAACGTTGCCCTATGTTCAAATCCGTCGGCCCGTCTTTCCGCTGGACGGTGCCTGAGGGGGTTGGGACGGGGCGGTTGTTGGTGGAGTCCAGTTGCAACACGGATCGGGGTGCGGGAATAACGCTCGGGAGTTACGTCGGGCGGAACCGTACCCAGGTTGCATGATCTTTGTCCAAAATGCTGGCAAAATCGCCGAATCGCCTGTACCCACGGGTGGGTTGGGCGGGGGGTGGGTGGGTGTCTC
>CAZYBA010000587.1:0-1513 GCA_964646105.1 uncultured Armatimonadia bacterium | reverse complement strand
CAGCAAAAGGATTGTTTTTCGCGGCGACCGGAAATCGTTCCAGATGCCGCTGGGAAAACTGCTGGAATATGTCGCGGACGGAGCGATGGTGCGTGTCACCGACGGGGCGGGCAAGTCGCGCGAGGTCCGCTTGCGGGATCCGTCGGCGGGCATGATTTTCGACGCGTTGCTGGACGTTCTGACCGGGATGACGCCAACCGGTTAAGTTGGATTCTGGGTCCGTTTCGTCCAACCCCCCCGCTCGCCGGTTGCGTTGTTCTGGTGTACGGGACGGGCGTGAGCTTGCGGTGTGTTGCCGATTGGCGACCACGGGACGGTGGTTCCGTGGATTGGTTCAATCCCCGTAACGCAATCCGCCGCCGGGTGGACGTCGCGGGTGGGCGTGCCGGGGGAAGATGGATTCGTTCGGAACGATGTTCCGAATGGACGCCCCGGGAGCACCGGAGCGGCGCGGAGGGACTGGGGAGACCTCTTCGTGTTGCTTTGGGGACCGCGCCCTGCTCCCGAAGCGTCCGGTCGGGGACACCGGTGTCAGACCCGCCGGTGTCCCCACCGCAACCGCGGAGAACCAACAGGGATCACACCGGAAACGGGGACCGCAATCGCGGTCCCCGTTTTCGTTTGCGGGAACGATCCCCGGCCATTTCGGGTTCAGGGCGATCCGTTGCGGTTCGCCCTGTGATTGCCTGCGGATGCTGGTCGATTCCAGCGGGCCGGCAGACCGGTTCGTTGACGGCTTAGCGATACAGCGGTCCGTACGTGGCGCAGGCGCGGTAGTCGGCCCCTTGCGGCTCGAGCGCCCCGAAGCGGGTCCAGCTGGACGGTCGGAACACTTGGTCGGCGGGCACATTGTGCATATCCACCGGGATCCGCAGCATGGACGCCAGCGTGATGAGATCCGCGCCGACATGCCCCACCGCGATGGTTCCGTGGTTGGCGCCCCAGGCGTTCATCACCGACCAGACATCGGTGTAGGGGCCGTGGCCGGTGAGGTTGGGCACAAACCAGGTGGTGGGCCAGGTGGGGTTGGTTCGCTGGTCGAGGATGTCGTGAACATTGTCCGGCAGTTCGATGGTCGTGCCTTCCGCGATCTGCAGCACCGGGCCGAGTCCGCGAACCATGTTCAACCGGAACATGGTGCACGGGATGCCGCCGCGGGTGGTGAAGTCGGTGGACCAGCCGCCGGCGGGGAAATACCCGAGGTCGGAGGCGCACCAGCGGGTGGCGTCCAGGCACGCCTTCGCGTCGTCTTCGGTGAGGTCGTACCACGGCTTGAGGGTTCCGCCGGCTTCCGCGGTCCAGTCGAGTGCGGCCGGACCGGAGTTGATCAGGTGCAGGAAGCCGTTGGCGGCGGTGCCTTCGAGGGTGTGCCCGGTCACCCGCTTCACGGCGTCGGGCGACCAGTATGTCCGGACATCCGCGAAGAGCTGGGCGGTTCCCTGGGTGAGCAGGTGTCCGAAGAGCATGCAGATGCCGTTCAGGCAGTCGTTCTCGGTGGCCACTTGGAACGATT
>CAZYBA010000586.1:0-1518 GCA_964646105.1 uncultured Armatimonadia bacterium | reverse complement strand
CTTGGACGCGGGGGTCGGGCGCTTTGTGGTGGACAATCCCCACGAACTGCGCCGCCTCTCGGCCGCCGCCGCCGCGCGAGGCAAGAACCAACCGATCCTGCTGCGTGTCACCCCGGGAATCGACCCACACACCCACCGCCGGATCCGCACCGGTCAAGAAGACTCCAAGTTCGGCGTCAACATCTCCGACGGCTCGGCTCTGAACGTCCTCAAGGAAGCGCTCTCCCTTCCCGGCATCGATTTGCGCGGCATCCATTGCCATGTGGGCTCCCAGCTCCACGACACCAATTCCCATGTGGACGCCATCGATGTGATGGTGGCTTTGCTGGCTACCGTCGCCAAGGAAACCGGCAAGCCTCTTCCTGAGCTCGATCTCGGCGGCGGCCTTGGCGTGCGCTACCTGCCCAGCCACCAGCCCCCGAGTTACGATACGTTCGCGCAAAATCTCTGCGATGCCTTGGCGGCGGCGTTCGCGAAGTACGGAGTGGAGCCGCCCGCCCTGTTGCTGGAGCCCGGCCGTGCCTTGGTCGCCGAAGCCGGCACTACGCTCTACACCACCGGTCCGGCCAAGACAGTCGGCATTCCCGAGGAACCCGGTACCCGCACCTATGTGGCCGTTGACGGAGGGATGTCGGACAATCCGCGCCCGCAGCTCTACGATGCGGTCTACACGTGTCTGATCGCCAACCGCGCGAACCAGCCCCGAGACGGCGTGGTTACTGTCGCCGGCAAGCACTGCGAAACCGACATCCTGATCTGGAACACACCGGTCGGTGAAGTCCGCGACGGAGACATCCTGGCAGTCCAGACCACCGGAGCGTACAACCACGCGATGGCGAGCAACTACAATCGTTTCCGACGCCCCGCGGTGGTGCTGGTCGCGGACGGCCAAGCCGATGTCATTTACGAGCGCGAGACCTGGGACGACCTGCTGCGCCAGGATCGTATCCCGGATCGTCTGCGACGCTGATCAGGTGCCGGCTTCCGGTGGCGGCAGCCCCTGAAGCAGTGACGGTACGAAAAAACCAACGCCCCGGAGGAGTGATTCCCCCGGGGCGTTTTCGTCGGTGATTTTGTTTGGATCGGGTAGGTCAGGCGGGACGGACGGGCGTCGCGCGCCACTCCCGATCGGTTTGGGTCAGCGCTTGGCGAGACGCATCTGCTCGTTGGCGGTATCCCAGTTGACCGTATTCCACCAAGCCTTGAGATAGTCGGGGCGGCGGTTGCGGTACTTCAGATAGTAGGCGTGCTCCCAGACATCGTTGCCCAAGATCGGAACCCCGCCGTCCATGATCGGCGAGTCTTGGTTCGGTGTGGAGAACACCTCCAGTTTTCCGGACTTGGTGATCGCGAGCCATGCCCAGCCCGAGCCGAAGCGCTTCACGCCGGCCGCGATCACCTCGTCGCACAGTTTCTGCGTCGTCGGGCGCATGTTAAGCGCCTCGACTTCCGCGCCGAGCGACTTGCACTCGGCGGCAACCGCGTCGAGTTCCTTCTTGTTGCCCGCGGTGATGACGA
>CAZYBA010000585.1:582-1528 GCA_964646105.1 uncultured Armatimonadia bacterium | reverse complement strand
GGCGATGTCCCCGCGGGGGGCGGCACCCTGCCGCCCGTCGATTCGTCGGAGATCTGGGCGGCTGGAGTGACCTACGAACGCAGCCGCGACGCACGTCGCGAGGAATCCGACGGTGGTGGAGATTTTTACGACAAGGTCTACACCGCCGAGCGTCCCGAATTGTTCCTCAAGGCGCCGGCATGGCGTGCGGTGGGGGACCATGGGACTGTCGCAATCCGCAAGGACTCGCGCTGGGATGTCCCCGAACCGGAGTTGACATTGGTGATCAATGCCTCGGGCACCGTGGTGGGAGTCACGGTTGGCAACGATATGTCCTCCCGGTCGATCGAGGGCGAAAACCCGCTTTACCTTCCTCAAGCCAAAGTCTACGACCGCTCCTGCGCCATCGGGCCCGCCATCCGCGTCCTCGACCCGAAACTCGACTTGGGAAACCTCTCCATCCAATTGCGGATCCATCGGGACGGCGAACGCGTCTTCGACGGAGCAACTTCGACGTCACGGATGCGCCGCACCCCGCAGGAACTGGCGGGTTGGCTGTACCGGGAATTGACATTCCCGCAGGGAGCCTTTCTCATGACCGGCACCGGTCTCGTCCCCCCCGATTCCTTTACGCTTCAGAGCGCCGACCGTACTGAAATCGAGATCGAGGGGATCGGGATCCTGCACAACACCGTGGCCTGAGCGAACCACCCCCTGTGATCCCGACCAGGTAGAATCGCCGGCGGTATACTCACCCAATGCGCAAACGGATTGGGTGGGTGCTCGCGGGCGTCGTTGCGATGGTTCTTGGCGCTCGACTCGCCGGAAGTTCCCAACAACCGAACGATTTGCCGCCATGGCAGGACCTGAACGTCCTGTCGGCCAACAAAGAGGCCCCTCACGCCGAGTTCGCATCGTTCGACACACCTGCGCAAGCGGCACGGGTTTCCCTCGAGCACTCCCCGTA
>CAZYBA010000585.1:0-572 GCA_964646105.1 uncultured Armatimonadia bacterium | reverse complement strand
TGCCCGCTCCCTGAATGGCATCTGGAAGTTCCACTGGGTCGGGAAGCCGGCTGATCGCCCGCTTTCATTCCACAGTCCAACCTTCGATGATTCCAACTGGACCACCATCGATGTTCCGTCGTGCTGGGAGATGCGTGGATTCGGGACCCCGATCTACACCAACATCACGTACCCGTTTCCCAAGAATCCCCCGCGGATTGCGGACGATTTCAACCCGGTTGGCTCGTACCGGACCCGATTCACGGTTCCCACGGAATGGGGGAACCGTCGTGTTCTCCTGCGTTTCGAAGGCGTCTACTCGGCTTTCACGCTCTGGGTCAACGGCAAAAAGGTCGGGTACAGCGAAGACAGCAAGGGCCCGGCAGAGTTCGATGTCACCGAGTCGGTCAAACCCGGGGAAAACCTGCTGGCAGTCGAAGTGTTGCGCTGGTGCGACGGCAGTTACCTCGAAGACCAGGACATGTTTCGTTACGGCGGGATTTTTCGCGACGTCTGGCTTGTTTCGAAACCAGGCATCCAGATCCGTGACTTTTCTGTCGTTACCGATCTCGATGACGTCTACCGCGATTCCG
>CAZYBA010000584.1:0-1538 GCA_964646105.1 uncultured Armatimonadia bacterium | reverse complement strand
CGTTCGGTGCGGAACAAAGCCTCGGCGCGGGTCACTTCGGCGGGGCGGCTGGCGGGTACGGTGCCCGGCCACCAGGAGAGGGCGGCTTGGCGCAGGGCGCCTTCGTAGAGGGAGCGCTTGTAGCCACGCAAGCCGTTGGAGGCTTGGTTGAAGAGGCTGCCGATTTCGGAATCCGGCGCGAACGACGAACCGTTGTCGCCGGCCATGATCACCAGTGTGTTTTTGTCGAGGTGGAGTTCACGCAACAGGTCGAGGAGTTTTCCCACATCGGAGTCGAGGCGGCTCACCTGGGCGGCGTAGGATTTTTGCAGGGGCGACCACGGGCGATCTTTGTAGATGCCGGTGTCGTCGATCTCGTGCCGTCCGTGCGGCAGGGTGACCGAATGGAAGAGGAAGAAGGGGCGGTCCTTCACCGACCGGATCCAGCGTCGTGTTTCCGCGGCGATCAGGTCCTGTGCGTAGATCCTGCCGATCCCCTTGCCGTCGTTGCCGGGGAGGGGAACTCGTTCGTCACGGTCGTACAGGAACGTCGGGAAATAGCTGTGGGCGTGGCGTTGGCAGTTGTAACCGTAGAAATGGTCGAAACCTTTGCGCAGGGGGCTGCCGGTGGTGTCGAACATGCCCATGCCCCATTTGCCGATGCAGGCGGTGGCGTAGCCGGCGTCCTTTAGGAACTCGGCGACGGTCGGGGTGTCGGCGGGAAGTGGCATTTGTCCTTCGGGCTGGATTTCCCGATTGGCGCGGATCGGGCAGTGGCCGCTGTGCAGTCCGGTGAGCAGGGATGCGCGGGACGGTGCGCAGACACTGGTTCCGCAGAGGGCTTGGGTGTAGCGGGTGCCTTCCCTCGCCATGCGGTCTAGGTGCGGGGTCTGGATGAGTTTCTGGCCGTAGCAACCCAGATCGCCCTGCGCGAGGTCGTCGGAGAGGATGAAGACGATGTTCGGTTGGATGCGCGGCATGGAATTGGGGTTCGTTTCGCTGGCCTCGGTTCCCTGCCGGGGACGGCCCACCGGTTGTCGGGTGTGGGATTGTCAACGGCGACGTTCCCATGGGAGCGACTTGGGGGCGTTCAACCGGCGAGGAGGAGATGGCGCAGGGGGGTACGTCGGATGAGTTCCACGGTCACGATCGACGTTGCGAAGACCAGGATGCCGTAGGCGAGGGACGGAACCGGCGTGGCTTGCAGCAGCCCGGTGATTTTGGGTCCGCCGAGGAAGAACAAAAACAACGGATGTACGACAAACAACCCGAGGGAACGTTCGCCAAGCCAGCTCAGGACGTTACCGATTGCCGCGGGGATTTTGGACGCGGTGCCGAGCAGGGTCCAGCTCAGGCAGGTGGTCCAGACGGTGGCAGCGATTTGGTAGGTGAAATTGTCGACCGACTGTCCGGTGCGCACGCGTAGGGCCAGCGGGAGGTAGGCTGCCAAACCGACGATGGAGCCGAGGACGGCGAGTGAGCGGATCTTGGGCCAGAGCTCGGGCCAACGTTTCCAATCCAGTCCGATCCAGACTCCGATCAGGACCGCGGGCAAGTAC
>CAZYBA010000583.1:0-1545 GCA_964646105.1 uncultured Armatimonadia bacterium | reverse complement strand
GAAACTAGCGCTGAACCCGTCCGATTTCCCGATCCACTTCAGGAACGTTCCATCGCTGGTGAATACCTTGATTCGGCTGTCATACCCGTCGGCGATGTAGATACGCCCTTGCGAGTCAGAGGCAATCCCGTGGTTGGACTGAAACGGATACGGATTCAACCCACCCTTGTACGTGTAGCTGCGCGGGGCGGATTGGGCACAGGAAACCGTCGGGGCGAACGCCCAGAACATAATCAGAACGCCCCAGAGGATCCACCCCATCCGAGCGGCAGCGCCGTAACCCAAGCGTCGGGCACGGCGGTAACTTCGCGTGACGGCACCGGACGAAAACGAAAACATGGCAACAGATCCTCTCGACAACCGCTCGGACAACATCGCTGGAACCAGTGTCGTCAAGCGGAACTCACCATCCGCGGTCGGAAACCAGGATAAACCCCGCAAACGTGCAGGAGTACCCTGAGATAGTACGACCGACCTGCGGGGGACGTCAAACCAGCAGATGCACCTTTTTCTGCGGCGATCGAGGCTTCACGAATCCATTACCCCGCCGGATAACGTACGACTTGGTCGGGGTGGCGCAGGCCCTCGCGCAGCAACGCGTGCAATCGGGCATCGTCGCCCGCCTCCAGCGCCGCCGACACCGACGCCAAACCGTCCGCGAACTGGTCCAACGCCCCACGCACCGCGTCCCGATTCGCCATCAAGATCGCAGTCCACGCCTCCGGACTCGACGCTGCCACACGGGTTGCCGAATGGAACCCGCCCGCCGCCAGTTCGAAAACCGGCAAGCCCCCCGCCAAATCCGCATTCACCGCCTGCCGGTACAGCAAATACGCAATCACATGCGGCAGATGGCTGGTAAGCGCAATCGTCCGATCCTGCACCGACGCGTCCACCACCCAAGGCACCGCCCCCAGCCCACGCACCCACGCGGCGATGCCGAACAAAACCTCCGGTTTCGTGGACGTCACCGGACAGAGCGGCCACACCGCCCCGTGAAACATCGACGCCTGAGCGTTGCCTGGCCCGTGGCGCTCACTGCCCGCCATCGGATGACCGGGAACAAAATTCGGATGGGCGTTCGCCAGCGGCACCAAATGCGATTTCGTGGAAGTCACATCGGTCACCCAGATGTCTGGGCCCGCTTGCGACAGCACCGTTCGCAATGTGGGCGCCACCGAGGACGGCGGCCCTGCCACGACCACCAGATCCACCGAATCGACCAGACTGTCCAGCGACACCGCACAACGGTCCAGCGCCCCCCGCTCCAGCGCAGTCGCCAACGCGTCCGCGGACGGGTCCCACCCGACCACCCGGCAGCCGGCGGCACGGGACGCCAGCCCGATCGACGCTCCGATCAGACCGGTTCCGACAATCCCTAGGGTTACGGACTCGCGCTGAACTTCCATAACGTTGTCCCTGAAACGTCACTCCCGACAAAGAAAAAGGGATGCCGCTATGGACATCCCTGAACTATGGGCCGGGCAGGTTTCGAACCTGCGTAGGCTTGCGCCGACGATTTTACAGACCGCCTCCTTTAGCCAC
>CAZYBA010000582.1:0-1556 GCA_964646105.1 uncultured Armatimonadia bacterium | reverse complement strand
GACCAAAACGGCGGGCGTGCACGTTGTGCGTGGAGGCCGGTGCCGGATTTGTGAAGACGTCGACCGGTTTCGGACCCGGTGGCGCCACGATTCCGGATGTCCGATTGCTCCGTGCCGCGGTGGGAACCTCCCTCGGAGTCAAAGCCTCGGGGGGCATTCGCGATACCGATTTTGCGCTGGCGCTCCTCGATGCCGGCGCGGATCGGCTCGGTACATCGTCCGGTCCGAATTTGCTCGGCGTCTGATCTGGACGCATGATCAAATTAAGGTATTCTGTGCAAGTCGCCGGCTTGCCGGCAATTTCATCTTCCGTGCGAGGAGAGTCTCCCGTGACACCGTCCCTGCGTCTCGCAGCCATTGCCCTCGCGTGCGTACTTCCGCATGCGGTCTGGGCCCAGCAGCCCCCCCAGCCTCCGGTTCCCGCCCAGCCGCCCGCGGGCGGTCCTCCCCGCGGTGCCGGCGGACCCGGAGCCCCGGCCGGGGGAATGCGCAAGTACGAAGAAGTCATCACCAAGGAAGCAGTCACCGACGATGGCCTGATCAAGACCCATGTCATCAAGGACAAGCATTTCTTTGAAATCCCCGATGCCCTGCTCGGCAAGGAATTGTTCTGGATCACCACCATGGAGCGCTCCCAAGCGTTCTACGGATTCGGAATGACCGAGGTGCGGGAGCGTGTGATCCGGTTTGAAAAGCGCGATGACAAGATTCTCGTACGCGAAGTCAGCCATACGGTCCGCGCCGACGATGCTTCCGGAGATGCGGGACGTGCCCTGATCAAGGGAAATATCGAGCCAATATTGGCGACATATCCGATTCAAACGGTCGGCCCCGACAAGAATTCGTCGGTGATCGACGGCAACGCGATTATCTTCAGCGATCTGAGCGGGCTGCGTTTCGACAATTCACGCAGCTTTGTCGAAGGTGTCAAATCGTTTCCGCAAAATGTTCGGATGAAAGTCACGGGCACCCGTGTGGGTGGCGGTGCACCGTCGCCGTTCCCCGGCCTGCCGGGCGCAGGAGGTGGCGGAGGAGCCGACACGGTGGTGGTCAACCACAATTTGTTGCTGCTCCCCGAAAAGCCGATGATGCCGCGCCTCGCAGACAGCCGTGTCGGCTGGTTCTCGACTGCTTATCAGGAACTGGGTGGCAAGGAAAACAAAGTCAAGGACGTCGTGATCATCGATCGATGGCGCCTGGAGAAAAAAGACCCGCGGGCGGTGGTTTCCGAACCGGTCAAGCCGATCATCTACTACCTCGGCTCGGAGATCCCGGCCAAGTGGAAGCAGTACATCAAGAAGGGTGTCGAGATGTGGCAACCCGCCTTCGAAAAGGCTGGGTTCAAGAATGCCATCCAGTGCCGCGAATACCCGACTGAAAAAGAGGATCCGGAATTCGATCCGGAAGACATCCGATACACGGTCGTCCGATGGTTGCCGTCGGGGGTTGAAAACGCCTATGGTCCGCACATTTCCGACCCGCGTACGGGTGAAATCCTCAACGGCAGCCCCAAGATCTTCCACAACGTCTTGAAGCTGGCCAGCGACTGGTACTTC
>CAZYBA010000581.1:0-1570 GCA_964646105.1 uncultured Armatimonadia bacterium | reverse complement strand
TGGGAACCTGTTGGTACACCCCGTACCAGCGCATCAGATAGAAATCCTCGTCCGTAATCGCGTCGTAGCCCAGTTCGGCGTAACGGAGCATGTCGTCCCAGACCGCCAGTCCGTCCTTGCGTTCCTTGATCTCTTCCTGCTTGCTGCGCTTGCCCACTCTCGATCCTCTTTCGATGCCTCAGACAGGCTGACCGTCGATAGGACATACCAAATGTCTTTAAATCCGGTCGTAATTCAGGAAAATGCTATCGGCGGCGGACTCCGCTGTCAAGCCGGTTTCGACAGCGGTACGATACAGGCATGTCTCCGCGTGCACGATTCGCCTTGGTCGCTCTCCTGATTCCCGGTCTCGCAGGTGCCGCTTCCCTCACGCTTGAGTGGCGCAGCCGCCAAGCCCGGCGAACATCGGGCCGGTTCGCTGCCGATCGCCATGTCGCAGGAGGATCACGACACCGTCTTCGCGCGCGACATCAAGCCGGTTGTCCAGACCTACTGCCTCCCGTGCCACACCGGCGATTCGGCGTCCGCGGGGATCAAACTCGACGGCTACGCGGATGCGAAATCCCTCGCCAAGGACACGTCGACCTGGCGCAAGGCGTTGCGCGCCGTGCACGAACGCTCGATGCCTCCGCAAGGGGCACGTCGACCGTCCTCCGCCAAGGCAAACGCCCTTGTCGAAGGACTGGGGCCCATGCTTGAGCAAATCGACAGTGCCGCGGTTCCGCGCGACCCGGGACGTGTCGCGCCCCGTCGTCTCAACCGACTCGAGTACAACAACACCATCCGCGACCTGTTCGGCACCGATCTGCGCCTCGCCGACAATTTCCCCGCCGACGGGGGCGGGGGCGGCGGCTTCGACAACAATGCCGACACCTGCCTCCCGTTCTGATGGAGAAATACCTCGATGCAGCGGGTGCGGTCGTCGCGGAGATTCCCGCCAGACGATTGATGCCATTTGGCCCGATTCCGGCCAAGACCACCACCGCCCAGGCCAAGGCGTTGCTGCGCAAGACGATCGCCCACCACGCGACCCGCGCCTACCGACGCCCGGCAAACGACGACGAACTGGCGCGTTTGTTGCGTCTCTTCGACCTCGCACGCTCGAAAGGGGACGATGCGGTCTCCGCGTTGTCTACCGCGGTCAAGGCGATGCTGGTTTCCCCGAATTTCCTCTTCCGCGCCGAGAACGACCCGGGGACCGGCGGCAATATCGCCCTCGACAACTGGGAAATCGCGAGCCGGTTGTAACCCTGTTCGCATTGGCCCGGGCGGGGAAACTGACCGACCCGAATGTCGTGGCGGCACAGGCGCGCCGGATGCTGGCGGATCCCAAGGCCCGGACATTCGGCGACAGTTTCGCCGGCCAGTGGTTGCGTGCCCGCGAGGTTGTCACCACAGCCCAACCCGATCCGGGACGTTTCCCTGACTTCACGCCATCGCTGCGCAATGCCATGCTGGAGGAAACCACGCTGTTTTTCTTGCACGTGGTGCGCAACAACGAACCGGTTCGCCGGTTGATCGACTCCGATGTGACGTTCTTGAATGAGGAACTTGCCCGGCACTACGGCAT
>CAZYBA010000580.1:0-1576 GCA_964646105.1 uncultured Armatimonadia bacterium | reverse complement strand
CGGAGGCGAGGAACTGACACGTGACGAGATCATCGGGGCCCTGCGATCGGCCACTGTCGCAATGCGCATCTACCCGATGCTCTGCGGCACGGCGTTCAAGAACAAGGGAATCCAACCGCTTCTCGATGCGGTGATCCACTACTTGCCGAGCCCGGTGGACGTCGCCGCGATCGAAGGGGTCAACCCCGACACCGAGGGGCCCGATGCTCGCAAGCCCTCCGATGACGAACCGTTCTCGGCCTTGGCGTTCAAATTGATGAACGACCAGCATGTTGGCAACCTCACCTTCTTCCGGGTTTATTCCGGAACGATCACCAAGGGTTCGTACATTTACAACGCGACCAAGGGGAAGAAGGAGCGGGTATCGCGCATCGTCCAGATGCATGCGAACAAACGCGAGGAAATCGACCAGGTCTTTGCAGGTGATATTGCAGCGGCCGTGGGACTCTCCGACACGACAACCGGAGACACGATTTGCGACGAAAAGGCGCCGATCGTTCTGGAATCGATGTCCTTCCCCGACCCCGTCATCGAAATGTCGATCGAACCGAAAACCAAGGCTGATCAGGACAAGATGGGCGTCGCGCTTTCTCGGCTGGCAGCTGAGGATCCGACATTCCGTATGTTCACTGATCCCGAAACCGGACAGACGATCATACGCGGTATGGGGGAACTCCACCTTGAGATCATCGTCGACCGTATGCGGCGCGAATTCAAGGTCGAAGCCAACCAGGGGACGCCCCAGGTGGCCTACCGCGAAACGGTTACCGGCCAGGCGCAGGCCCGTGGTCTGTTCAAGAAACAAACCGGTGGTCGCGGTAAGTTTGGCGACGCAACCCTGATTGTCGAGCCGAATGAGACGGGTGCTGGCTACCAGTTCATTAATGAGACCGTCGGTGGATCGATCCCGCGCGAGTTCATCCCGGCCGTTGACAAGGGTGTGAGAGATTCGCTGCTCCACGGTACCGTCGCCGGCTACCCGGTTGTCGATATCAAGGTGCGCTGCATCGACGGTTCGTACCACGATGTCGACTCCGATGAAATCTCGTTTGTCGAAGCGGGACGTATGGCGTTCCGTGAGGCGATGTCCAAGGCCCAGCCGGTGATTCTCGAACCGATCATGACGGTCGAGGTGGTCACTCCGGAACAGTTCCTCGGGGACGTCATCGGTGACCTGAACCGCCGCCGCGGAATGATTCAAGGGCAGGAGAACGGTCCGGGCGGAACGATCTCGGTTCGCGCGAAGGTGCCGTTGGCAGAAATGTTCCAGTACGTCTCGACCCTGCGGTCGATGACACAGGGACGCGCGAGCAGCACCATGGAACCGTCGCATTACGAAGCGGTTCCGCGCAATGTTGCTGACGAGATCCGCGCCAAAGCCGGGCGCTAAGCCCGCAGAATGGCAGGGGCGCTTGCACGGCGTCCCTGCCGATGATAAATTGGACGGGCGTCTTTTGACGCCCCGCTTTTAAAACCGCACATTTTCAGTTGCGCGACCGTGGTTGGGAGCGCGTTTGACAGGGGAAAACTATGGCGAAGGCAAAGTTCGAGCGTACAAAGCCGCACGTGAACATCG
>CAZYBA010000579.1:514-1580 GCA_964646105.1 uncultured Armatimonadia bacterium | reverse complement strand
CGGTTACGGTGTCGAGGGAAGGACTTTGCGACGATTCTCTTGTGTCGAAAATGGAAGTTCGATCCGACTGACGGGCGGCCCTTGATTTCCCAAGCGACCCAACGGACCACCCGAATCCTCCGACTGACTACGGTTCGCCTGAATCGGATGCGACCAAAACCGTGCGTCCGCGCGTGTCGTCCACCTCGGGAACCGTCGGGAGATCGACTCGTTTGGTCAGCCGTCCGGATGCGACGCAGCAATCGCAATCTTCTGGCGTTCGACCCTCCTCGATCGGATTGATCAACGCCTTTTCCTGTATCTGTGGCGGAAAATCCCGGTTTTTCCAAATGGGAACCGCCCCAACCGCGGCGTGGTTGGTGCTTGCGAAGAGGAATGGAAATGGGAACAACAGTGGTCTACGGCGGAGCGGGCGGGATTGGTTCGGCAGTGGCGCGACGGCTTGCGTCTGCGGGAAGACCGGTGCATCTGGTGGGACGAAACGGGGAGGCTTTGGCGGCGCTGGCATCGGAAATCGGGGCGTCGACCACGGTGGGGGATGTTCTCGACACCGATCTGCACGCGCGTGTCGCGGCGGATGCCGGAGAGGTTGTGGACGGTTTGGTGTATGCGGTCGGGACGATCAATCTGCGCCCGCTCGCACGCCTCGGCGCCGACGATTTCGCGCGGGATTACGCGATCAACGTGACGGGAGCTGCACTGGCCACCCAAGCACTGTCGGGAGCGCTCAAGCGCGCAGATCAGCCTGGCTCCGTGGTGCTGTTTTCAAGCGTTGCCGCTGCCCAGGGGTTTTCGTTCCATGCGTCCACCGGCGCCGCCAAGGCCGCGGTCGAAGGCCTAGTTCGATCGCTGGCTGCCGAGCTTGCGCCGCGGATCCGGGTCAACGCCGTGGCACCGTCCCTGACCCGCACTCCCCTCGCCGCCGCACTGACGGCCCGGGAGGAATCGGCGGCAGCCATTGCCGCTTCTGCGCCTCGGTGCCGTAGTGCAGGATGTAGGGCGCGACGATGTCGGAGTGCAGGTAGAACAGCGGCCCCGTCGCGCCGGCGCGCGCCACCTCCTCGAC
>CAZYBA010000579.1:0-504 GCA_964646105.1 uncultured Armatimonadia bacterium | reverse complement strand
TCGGCGGCAGCCATTGCCGCGTTGCACGCGATGCCACGCCTCGGCGAGGCCGACGACATCGCAGCCGCTGTGGAATTCCTGCTCTCCGGACAAGCAGGCTGGGTCACCGGGCAGGTATGGGGAGTCGATGGCGGTCGATCTACCCTGCGCCCGAAAGGCTGAAATCCGTTGCGCCGAAAGGGTGACTTGCCGGAGAAGGTGTGCGCGACCTGCGCGCGGCCGTTTTCTTGGCGCAAGAAATGGGAGCGCTGCTGGGACGAAGTTCGGTACTGCTCGGAACGTTGCCGGTCGGCGGGCAAGGCGCTGGCCCGGCAAGACTTCCCGAACGCACGGCAATCCGACCGGTAGCGGTCGATGCCCATTGCAATCAGACCCGCGGTCGCCACCAGCCCGACTGTGGATTGGTGGTCTGTGGGCTGATCGGCCGCCAAGCCATCAAGACGGGAAATGCATTGCCCGGAAACAAGAGACGGCGCGCAGCGCATCTTGCCTGCGTCCGGAGGA
>CAZYBA010000578.1:0-1584 GCA_964646105.1 uncultured Armatimonadia bacterium | reverse complement strand
CCCGAAACCAATTCAGACCTCTCAGCCGTCGACGAACTCCAGGATCACTACCGGAGCACCGTCACCACGGCGAACCCCCTTGCGGGCCAAGCGGGTGTACCCGCCGTGCCGATTCTGGTACAGAGGCGCAATCACCGTGAAGAGCTCCTTCACAATTGCCTCGTCGTCAGAACTCTTCCCACCGATGTAGGTCCGCGCGATACGGCGCGAATGAACCGTATCTTCCTTCGCCCGGGTAACCAACTTCTCAACCATCGGCTGAAGGTCCTTGGCTCGGGTCTCGGTCGTCTCGATCCGTTTGTAAATAATCATGGAGCGCAGCAGGCCCTTGAGGAGCGCTCGACGCGCGTCCGAGGGGAGCCCGAACTGCCGCCCGCCAATACGATGTCGCATACTATCCGTTCCTTAGTCAGACGAGACCGTCGGCACCCAAATCGGAGCCTTCGGAGTCCTTCAACGAGAGATTGAGGTCGCCCAGCTTTTCCTTAACTTCGGTCAACGACTTTCGACCAAAGTTGCGGATGTTCATGAGATCGTCCTCGGAAATCTGGGTCAACTCACCCACCGTCAGCACGTTCGCCTTCTTCAGGCAGTTGTAGGTACGGACCGAGAAGTCCAGCTCCTCGATACGGGCGTCCGGCGCACCCCCGCCCGCCGCAATCCCTTGGGAAGCAGGCAGGTACGGACGCAACGGGATACCGCTCATCTCCACAAACCGTCGGAAATGCTCCTGAAGCATCTGCGCAGCTCGAGTGACCGCCGACAAAGGATCAACGGTTCCATTGGTGGTCACCTCGATCGAAAGACGCTCGTAGTCGTTCCGATTTCCGACACGGGTCGGGTCCACGGTGTAGTTCACCTTGCGGACAGGACCGTAGGCGGCCGGTACCGGAATCTCCCCGATGATTTCGGTTCGATTCACCGAACGTTCGGGAATCACATAACCCCGTCCCCGCTCGACACGCATCTCGACATATAGCGACGCAGTCTCGTCGGAAATGGTCGCCAGATAAACATCCGGATTCACCACCTCGACGTCCTGCGGGCAGACGACGTCCGCGCCGGTTATGCGCCCCTTGCCACGCGCTTCGATCCGAATCTGGCGGGGCTCATTGTCCCACTCCTCATCGGAATCACTCGCGTCGATCCGAACGGCCAACTCCTTGAGATTCAAGAACAATTCGGTGGCGTCTTCCTTCAGCCCCGGAATTGTCTGGAATTCATGCTGAACTCCCTCGATTCGAACCGAGTTCACCGCAGCCCCCTCGATGGAGGACAACAGAACCCGCCGCAACGAGTTGCCGAGGGTCACCCCATAGCCAGGCTCAAGCGGTTCCACCACAAATTTGCCGGTGTTTCCGTTCTCCTCAACGACATGGATGCTGGGGACCACCGTTTCAGGTATTGCCATCGCGTCTCCTTCCGCCCATTCTTCCGGGCGGTCACACGTCAGCGAGAGTAGAACTCGATGATGATCTGTTCCTTGACCTGCGTGTCCACCTCGTCACGCCGGGGTGCCGAAAGCACCTTGCCCGAAAACTGATTCGCGTCCACGGAAAGCCACGAGGGTGTCCGCCCCCCGGC
>CAZYBA010000577.1:0-1592 GCA_964646105.1 uncultured Armatimonadia bacterium | reverse complement strand
AAAGTCCCCTTGCCGAAGAGGACACCGGCAACCGCACGACCGGCATCGAGCGAGCCGCCCGGGTTGCCGCGCAGATCCAAAACCAATCCGCCCGCCGGAAGGCCGACCAATGCCTTGCGCAACTGCGCCGCGGTATCGTCCCCGAAGTACGGAACCCGAGCGTACGCGACGCCGCCGGGCAGCGAGTGCGCAGAGACCACGGGCGACTGGGTGGTACCCGGAGCGACGTCCACGGTGACCGGAATCCCACGCCGATCGACAGTCAATTTCCAAGTGGCCTTCCCGACAATTTCCTTGACCGCCGGCACCTTGACACCCGACTTGTCGCCACGCAGGATCATTTCGGCTTCGTGGAATGGAATCCCGGCCTGGATCTTGTCGCGGGTGGCAATGCGCGCCTTTTCAACCTCGGCATCGGTGGCGTCCCGGTTCTGCCAGCGCTGCAACACCTTGTTGTACGTGACCAGCGGGTTGTAGCCGAGAACCCAACGCCCGTCGATGCGCACGATCACATCGCCCGGCCGCAGGCCCGCCTTGGCGGCCGGCGATCCCGGCAACGGCGCGATGACATGCAGCTTGTACTCGGTGTAGCCTTCCTGCTTGCGACCGCGCACCTGCAATGCCGCACCGATTCCTGCGAAAGTCCCCTTCGATTCCTGCTCGAGGAGGGCACGTTGCTCGGGCTCGACAACGTAGGCGTTCGGGTCTTCGAGCGAAGCCAGCATCGAGCGGACCGCGCCGCGCGCGAGCTTGGTGTCGTCAGGAAGTTGATCGACATAATGTTCGCGCAGCAGGGCGTACACCATCTCGAACGGCGGGAAGCCCCCTTGGGCGGTGGCGGACGGTGCGCCGGCGCCGCCGGGCAGCGACAGGCTGCCCCCGCCGCCCCGGGCAACGCGCGCCATGTCGGGAGCCAGCGCTCCGGGCGTGCGCGCGAGAGGGCTGGACTCCGGGGCCTGACGTAGAGAACGTCCCGCCGTCCACGCACCGCCGGTCGCGGCAGCTACCGCCAAACCGATCCAAAGCGACGATGAGGGTCGATATGCCAAGGCTTCCTCCCGCAACGCGAGCTCCGCCAGAATCCGGGGTCCTGTCGCCCAGCGACTTTCCCCAGTCAACGATGTTCCATCTTATCAGGACGGGGGGACGTTCGTGGAGCCGGCAGCCTGCTCCAGATGCCTTGCCACCGACGGAAACCGGCGACCGGAACCGCCTCGATCACCAAACCTGGGTTCCGCACCATCCGGAACCGGAGCGCCTCCCGTGTCCCGCATTCCCAAACACCCACAAGTCCCCCCGGTTCCCGTGGTCTCTTCCCGTCGGTTGACACCGGTCCCGCGCCTTCCTTTACAATGCCATCGTGCGCATCGGACTTTGCACGTCGGCGGCAGACATTCCATTGGCGGCGGAGGCTGGCGCGGACTTCGTCGAACTTTCGGTCGCGTCCGATCTGATTCCCGACCGGCCCGATGCCGAGTTCGACCGACTGCGCGATGCCCTGCTGGCCTCCCCGCTGCCCATCGAAGCGTTCAACAGCTTCGTGCGCCGGCTGCGCATCGTCGGACCAGACGTCGACCGTGGTGCACTCGAGA
>CAZYBA010000576.1:0-1599 GCA_964646105.1 uncultured Armatimonadia bacterium | reverse complement strand
GACCGTGTCTAGGAAGAAGTTTCCGCCCGGGGCGAAGGTGAGTTGGTGGGAACCGCCGCCTTGGGTGATGCGTACCGGTTCGGCCTTGCCGTCGAGGCGTGCGCGAAAAACCGCATTGCCGCTGACCTGCTCGGCATTGGTCTCCACCCAGAGTCGTCCCGTTGGCTCGTCGAGGCGCAGGATCGAGCGAACGTCCCAGTCGCCCTTGGTGACCGGATGGAGCAGGGTGCCGTCCTGGGCGTAGCGGTAGAGGTGGCGGTGGCCGCTGCGATCGGACCACCAGAGGAACGATCCGTCGGCTAGCCATTGCGGCCCGCCGGTAACGTCCACCCAGCCCTTGTCGTTGCGTTCCTGAATCCAGTAGCGGGTCCCGCCTCCGGTGGCGGGGTCGGAAGCGCAGAGGTCGAGCTTGTTTTGTTCCTTGTTCTGGATCTGCGCAATCAGCTTGCGGGAATCGGGAGTGAAGCCGAAGCGGACAATGAGCCGGTCGGGGTCGGGGAAGAGTCCGAGGTCCATGGCGACCGGCACGGGGTCGGACTTGGTGACATCGACGATCAGCAGCTGGGCGACGGGATTGGGTTCGCCGGCCTTCGGGTAGTGCTCTTCCTCGGTTTTCTGGAGTTTGGGGAGATGGTCGACCAGGACAAATCGCTTGACCGGGGCTTCATCGAGGCGCAGGAACGCCAGATAGCGTCCATCGGGGCTCCATTGGAAAACTTGCTTGGTGCCGCGGCCGTAGACTTCTTCTTCGTAAACCCAGTCGAGGGCTCCGTTGAAAATAGTTGGGGAACCGTCCTTGGTGATCCGCTTTTCCTTGGAAGTCTTGGTTTCGGTGACATAGACATCGTGGTCGCGGACGGTGACGGTGTAGGCGCCGGTGGGGTGTTTGGAACCGTCGGGACGACGTCGAAAACGACCGGTCGGTGCGGGATCGGGGCTGGCGGCGAGGGGTTTGAGGGGACGTTGTTCGCCACTGACGGCATCGTAGGCGAACTGACTGTTGCCACGTTCGACCACATAGGTGCTTTTGTCGAGCCAGGCGATCTTGGCGTCGGCGACCGCGGAGAGGCGGACGCCTCCGCCGAGGGCTTCGTCGAGGGTGAGATCACGCTTTTGGGCCGATGCCGGTAATGCGCGGGGCGCAACAACGGCTGCGCCGACTCCAATGCCGGGGGTGAGATTGGCAAAAGTGACTTTGGTTTGACTCAGTGCCGGGTTGGTGCCGAGCAGTGCTGCAGACCAGGCGGCGGCGATCGTGAGGAGTCTCATGGAAAAATTATACGTTTCGGGCGAAAAAATGTTTGGTGCGGGCATGCATTGTCGTCCTGCTTCGCCCGTTTGTCGTTGCCGGGGAATGATTTCCCCGTCTTGATGGCCTCGTGCCTCGGCCGATCGTCCTCGGGACGTGTGGCTGATGTGATGGGCACGTTGTTTGTTTCCGCGCACTGAAGTACCCGTCCCGTGGCCTCGTGCCTCGGCCGCCCGTCTTCGACGGGACCTCGGGGCATTGGGCTTGGCTGGGTTGGCGGGTCTCACGTTGTTGCGCTGCCCGCCCGACTTTGGATTCCGCGGAATGAATTCCCCGTACTGATGTCCTTT
>CAZYBA010000575.1:0-1602 GCA_964646105.1 uncultured Armatimonadia bacterium | reverse complement strand
TGGCGTTCGCGCAGTGGCCAATGGTCACCTGCCTGAACAATTACGCCGACGACCTGATCGTCGAATCCCATGTGATTCGCCACGGGCAGCTGAAGGTACCGACGGCCCCGGGGCTGGGGGTCGATTTTGACGAATCGAGTGTCGAGAAATACCGGATGGCCCCGCCATACCAACTTCCGGAACGGCGCCATATCCTGACCGTCGCCTGGCCAGGCGGACGCAAGGTCCACTATGCGCACATGGTCGAACGTCAGGGGAATCATTCGAAAAGCCCCTTCGCCCACGCGGCTTACGCCGATTTCCCCCAACTTTCGCGCCAGTTGTGGGAAGACTTCCTCGCGGGAAACCAACCGATCGAACCCCGCGGTGTGAAGTTGTTGGTGCGCAAAGACGACGGAAGCGCCGATTGGGCGCGATTGTATGCTCGGTGCGAGCGAGGGCCCGTCGTCGAGTAGCCGGTCCCGGTTGCGATCATCCCAATGCTCCCGATCAGGGAACTGTTTGCGTGAAGGCTGGAGCGGCTACGGGGAAGCCGTCTCCGGCCGGGGCGCGGTCGGCAATTGCCGTTTCAACAGCTCGAACAGGTCATCGGCAGGCTTGCGGGGACCACTGATATCCACCTTGGCCATCCCCTCGTCGTTCGCGATCTTCACCCGGAGCGGTCCATACCCTGTCGTGTACGCACCGTCAGGCTCGGCAGGGGCTTTCCAACCCAGTTGGCCTGACGCTCCCTGAACAAAGATCGTCACCTGGGATGCGGGCATGTCGAACCGCTGCGAACGCACCACTTCGGCCCGTTGCAGCAATGCCAAGGTCGTCATCAGGATGGCTCCGGCACCGATCAGGAACAATACGACCGCCGCGACCGCCGCCAATGCGACCTTTCGTGGCTTGCTGTTCGGGGAAGTCGGCATCGGATTCGGGGAGGCGTCAGGCGGGGATTTCGCTGAGGACCGTTTCCAGAGTTTCGAGGAAACGTTGGTTCTGCGAAGGTGTACCGACAGTCACCCGGAGCATGGTCGGTAGGCCGAAGATATCGCCGGTGCGGACAATCACACCATTCTCGAGCAGTCTTTGGAAAACCGCACGGCATGGGCGGCCCGTATCCACCATGATGAAGTTGGCGCGGCTGGGCACCCACGTCAGTCCAAGACGATCGAATCCTGCCGCAAGTTGGGAGAGGCCCGCGGAGTTGGCTTCGCGGGAACGGGACGCGAATTCGTCGTCACCTACGGCCCCGCGGGCGGCGACCTGTGCGGCCAGATTGACGTTGAACGGGGAGCGGGCTTGGGAGAGCAGGCGGATCGCTGCCGGATCCGCGACACCGTACCCGACGCGCAACCCTGCCAGACCGTAGAGTTTGGAGAATGTCCGCAAGCCGATCACCGGGGCGCCCGCCTTGATGTAGTCAATCGCGAACGGAAAATCGAGATCGCCTTCGACGTAGTCGCCATAGGCTTCGTCCAGAATCAACCAAGCCCGGGAGGGCAGGTTCTCGAGCAAGAGATCGACTTCAGCGCGGCCGATCACCGAGCCGGTGGGATTGTGGGGATTGGCGACAAAGACCATGCGGGTGTTCGCGTTGAAGCGCTCCACCATGGC
>CAZYBA010000574.1:0-1602 GCA_964646105.1 uncultured Armatimonadia bacterium | reverse complement strand
GTGGGAGAAGAAACTGGCGACGCAATGGCCGGCAGTCCGCACCGGATTGTTTTCGGTGCGGCGCAACATCCCCGTTTTGGCGTCGCTGGTGGTGGTGGTTGCCACCCCGGCGCTGGTACGCAGGATCGGGGCGGTCCAGGATAGCGCGGCGATCGCCAGCCATGTGCAGTCCACTCCGGCCGAACTGCGCAACGTCATCTTCGCCAACGAAGCACAGATCGTCGCGGCGCACGGCACGAAAAGGGACAAGACCTTCGAATTGACCGTCGTCTACAAACGTCTCCCCGGCGCCCGGCGGGACCTCGCAGTACACGCGACCGACCCCGACGGCAACATCGTCCGGCAGTTTCGGACCTATGTCTCGTCTTTCGCACAACCGGATGGCCGGGTTCTGACCGTCACCCGAACCCGTTGCGATCCGCGCGAACTCCGGGGGGCGTCGTCATTGGGAATTGTCTTCTGGAAAAAGGGCCTCGGCACGGCGATCCCCGACCGCGGTCCGCGCACCATGAACGGCCGCCGCCTCGAGGTATTCACCCTGCCGACCGCGCTGAGCGAAGCACAGTCGGTCTCCGACGACGATGCATCCCTCGGGGACGGTTGACCCGGTGGGACCGACCTGCAACGGGCGCCGAACCTTCTCTGGACATGTCCTGCGCACCACCCACGCATTTTTCCGAAAGGAAGACTGCGGTTGACCATTCCCAACTCGGACCGCTGGCGTCGGTGGATTCCACGGAACTCCGGACCGCACGGATTTCGTAACTCCCCCGTGACTTCTCCCCCAATCACACGACGATCGCTTCTGGGCGGTGCCCTGCTCGCCGGCGCCGGATCGCTGACCGGAGGCGCGTGGGCCGGGTGGCAGTCGGAGCTCGCAGTCGCACTCAGCCGGCGAACATTCACCGTCCCCGGGCTGCCACCCCGCGCCGACGGCCTGCGGGTCGCGTTCCTGACCGACCTGCACAACGGCCAACACACCCGGCCCGAGACCATCCGGGACGCCATCCGCCACGCGGCGCAGTTCCAACCCGATCTTGTCGTGTTTGGCGGCGATTTCATTCACTGGGATCCGTCCGAAGCCGATTCCCTCCTCCCGATGCTGCACGCGCTGGATGCACCGCTCGGATGCTGGGGTGTCCTCGGCAACCACGACTACGCCGATCCCGCCGGCATGGCGTCCCGTCTGGAATCCGAAGCCGGAATCACCATCCTCCGCAACCGCTCCGTCGTGCTCGGCGACTCGCTCTGGCTCGGCGGAATCGAGGACATCAGCCTCGGACAACCGGATGCCCGAAAGTTGGGAACCGCTCCGGACGATCTCGGGAAACTGGTGTTGTCCCACAACCCGACCGGGTCGCGGTTGATTGCCGAAATGCCATGCCTGGTGCTCAGCGGGCACACCCACGGGGGCCAAGTCCTGATCCCGGGAATGCAACCCCACCGCGCCCCCGACCTCGACAATTTCCCGGTTCTCCAAGGCTTTGTGAACCAAGGCAACGCCGGAGTCTATGTCAGCCGTGGAATCGGCAACACCGGCCTCCCCATCCGCTTCCGCTGCCGGCAGGAAGTGCTGCTCGCGACCCTGGTGGGCGGGCGGCG
>CAZYBA010000573.1:0-1605 GCA_964646105.1 uncultured Armatimonadia bacterium | reverse complement strand
GCCCGTGGATCCTCGAAGCAAGACCGCCTTGTCGTCGCTGACCAGGGCGGTTGACACCGTGAACTTCACCGACAACGCCCCCGCGGGAATCGTTACCGTGGCCGGGACATTCGCCGAGGTATCGAGCGATTCGACGTTCACCACCACGCCGCCCGCCGGCGCTTTTGCGATCAGGGTGGCGGTTGCCGTGGCCGAATTGCCGCCGGTCACTGTTCCGGGAGTCACGGTCAACGACTTGAGGCGGGAAAGCTGGACCGCCAAGTTGCCGGTTACCGACGTCCCTGCCCAGGTTGCGGTGGCGCGCACGGTCGTGGGCGAGCCCACCGGACCCAGCACCACCGGCACCGATACCGTGCTTGCGCCGGCGGGAACCGCGACATTCGCCGGCAAGGGCAGCACCGACGGATGGGACGATCCCAACCCGATGCTGAGCCCGCCCGTGGGAGCCGGCACCACCAAGGTCACCCGCACCGTCACCGCCGCACCTGCCGACGCCGACCCGGCCGGGGTGAACGTCAACGATTTGAGCAGCGGCCCGACCGCGACGGTCTGCGCGGCGGTGGTGTTGCCGGCGTTGTCGGCCGCGCGGAAGGTGATTGTCCGGGCGCTCGCGGGCAGGGTCACCGGCCCGGTGTAGGTCTGCTCGACGCCGGTGTCGAGATTGTACTTGACCCACGCCACCCCGGAGAGCGTGTCGCCGGACGTGAAGGTCAGGACCTTCCCGGAGAGGCCGTGGGTTACCGATGGCGCGGTCTTGTCGATCTTGACCGTGGCGAACTGCACCGATCCGATATTTCCGGTGTTGTCGACGGACCAGAACGCGACCGTGTGTATCCCTTCCGCAGATACGGTGAACGTTGTCGATGCCCCGGAGACCACCTGCTCGGTGCCCATGTCGACCGCGTAGTGAATCTCCTTCACCCCGGACCCGGCGGTGTTGTCGGTGGCGGTCAGGGTTACGGATACGTCGGTGGTGTGCCAACCGGAAGCCGGAGTGGTCGGTGCCACGGAGCCTATTGTTGTCGGAGGGACCAAATCTCCGTCGTAGTGCGGCTCCCAGACATGGATTTTGGAAGTCCATGCCTCGGAAATGTAGATGCTTCCATCCGGCCCTTCCGCCACATCGTTGATCAGGCCGGTAAACTGGCCTCCACCATTGGAGTTGCCCAATCGGGCGTGCAGATTTCCATCCGTGTCGAGCAAATGCAGTTCCCGCGGCCCCTGGGCCGCCAAGGCCAGCCGGCCGGCATGGGTCCGGATCATACCGTTAGGCCAAAGGTCGGGAATCATCAACGTGTTTCCGAGCCAATTGCCGCTGGCGTCAAGATGTTTCAACCGATGGTTGTTATGGTCGGATACCCACCACCCACCGTCCGCATCCGGTGCAATCTCCACCGGGTTTTGGAACGGGGAGTGAATGGGAGAGGGAATGATGCGCAGCAAGGAAGCGGCCGCGGAGTAGATTCGTATGTCGTTGCCACCCGTACCGACCAATACCCGGTCGAGCGGGTCCACGTGCACGCCGAAGGGCATCGCGCCAACCTCGACTGTGGCGAGAACACCACCTTCCGAGTGCAACCATGCAACCTTTCCATCCCCCCGCCG
>CAZYBA010000572.1:0-1609 GCA_964646105.1 uncultured Armatimonadia bacterium | reverse complement strand
GGAATGTCGACAACCTTGACACGATGGTGAAAACCTTCCGAGTCCGGGGGGCGTCCGGGGAGTCGGGCCATGCAATGCGTTCACCGGGCATGTCTTTATCTCATGGACGGGGGCGGATCGGGAAATCCTTGGAGTCGGTGCGGGCCGTGTCGAGGAACCGGGTGAGCCGACGTGCGACATCGGGGTGCCGGCCGGCGACATCGGTGGTTTCCCGCGGGTCGGTACGCAGGTTGAACAACTGGACCGGCTCCCTCGGGGCGTTGCGGATCGCTTTCCATTCGCCGTCACGGGCCGCCTGTTCGAAACCGCGTTCGTGAAACTCCCAGTAGAGCGGAGGGCGGCGCCGCGGTTTGCGCCCTTGCCAGAGGTCGGTCACCGACACTCCGTCGACACCAACGGGAACCCGCGCGCCAGCGATGTCGGCGCAGGTGGGCAGGAGATCCCAGAACGCCCAGGGGGAGTCGACGACCGTGCCGGGCTTGGCCAGTCCCGGGCCGGCTGCGAGCGCCGGGACCCGGATTCCGCCTTCGGTGAGATCGCGTTTGACCCCGCGCCACGGGCCGTTGCTGTCGAAGAAATCGGAGTCGTGGGGAGGCACCGCCTGGGGGCCGTTGTCAGACGTGAACAGGACCAATGTGTTTCGTTCGATGCCGAGGGTGCGCAGCTTGGCGCGCATTTCCCCGACATGCCGGTCCATGCGCGTGATCGCCGATGCGAACCGTTTCTCGATATCGGGCCACGGTTGGTCGCGGTATTCCGGCTCGATCTGCGGCACCTCGATGGTTTTCTTGGCCGGGAACGCGTGGGGGATGGTGTGGGACCAGAGCAGGAAGAACGGCCGGCTGCGGTGTTCGTCCACGAACTTCAGGGCATCGTCTCGGAACAGGTCGTTCGAGTAGGCCCCCTGCCTGTCCGAATCGTTGGCGGTCAGGCGGGTTTTCCGGGAACCCCGCCAGAGTTCGACGGGATAGCTGTCGTGGGCGTGGACTTGGTTGAGATAGCCGAAGAAGTGGTCGAAGCCTTGTTGTTCCGGCACTCCGGGTGTCCCGGGTTCGCCGAGGCCCCATTTCCCGATGATTGCGGTGGTGTAGCCGGCGGATTGCAGCACCTTGCCGAGGGACGGATCGGTGGGCTGGAGGGGAATGTAGTCGTTGCCGCGGACCCGGGTGTGGCCGGTGTGTTGTCCGGTGATCAGGCAGGACCGGGACGGTGCGCAGACGGTGGATCCGGCATACGCGCTGGTGAAGCGCACCCCGTCCCGGGCCATTTGGTCGAGGTGCGGGGTGCGGATGCGGGTCTGCCCGTAGCAACCGAGGTCACCCCAGCCGAGGTCGTCGGCCAGGATGACCACGATATTGGGTCGCACGGTTTAGTTTTCGAGCCAGTACGCGGGCGCGTTCGGGTTGACACTGCGCTGGAAAACCACCGGGAATGTCGCGCGGACCGGTTCGATGGTATTGGGGTTGCCGGTGTCGACAAAGCTGCGATCCGGTCCCCGGAACCACTTGGCGTGGCCGTCCCCGAACAGGTAGACCGACCCGACATTGTGGCGGGTGCGTCCGAGCACGGTGTAGCGGTTGCAGTTCTGGAATGCGGCGTTTTGGCTGGA
>CAZYBA010000571.1:0-1617 GCA_964646105.1 uncultured Armatimonadia bacterium | reverse complement strand
CGCTCCGATCGCGCGGAACTCGGCGAGGACCACCCCCATCATTGTCAACACCCGCTCGGCGGGCAAAACCGTATCGTTCACAAATTCCGATACCACCAAGTCGGGGCGGACGCCGAGAACCTGCTCACGGAAATTGCCTGGATGGCCCGCCGGCGCGTCCAGGAAGTGCCCCATGTTGTGCGCCCCCCAGGCCTTGGTGACCAACTCGACACGGGCCTTGGGAAAGCGACGTCGCAATCCCTCCACGAACAAATCCTGCCATCGTGCGGCGCCGGGGTAGCCCTGAGTCACCGAATCGCCCCAGGCAAGGATGCGCATCGGCTGTCCCGAACGGAGCTTCGCCAGCGCCTTCGGACAACCGGTCTCGGCCGGAAACAATGCCGGCGCGGGCGACTGAGGAAACCGCGTTTCCAAAACGGGAAATATCAGGTCGCCATGCAGGGCTGTCGTTCCCGGCTTGATCCAAAGGTTGGCCAAACGGATCTCACCCGGCCCAAGCGGGGCCGGCTCGGGAGTCGCAAGTGCCGGAGTCCCTGACCGCAACGCGACAATCCCGTCGCGGCGCAGGACCAACGCGTCGAGGCGACGTTCCTCGAAAACATACTCGACCAGAACCGGCTCGTCGGCGCGCAGGGATCCACCGGCAAGTCGCCCGAGGGTTCCCCATTCGGCCTCGCAGTCGAAATCACGGCCACGAACCAAGGGCGCCCCATCCGATTGTCGCCGTATGCGTACCGAACGGGTGTCCAACGCCATCCGGCTGTTGTGACCGCCGCTCGCGAGCGCCGCGAACTTGGCGGACCGGGCCCAACCCGGCTCGTCGGGATTCCAAACCGGAAGCGAATCGTGAAGCTCCCCCGTCACCGCACGGCGACCGGGGCGGGCGACCGCGTGGATCGATGCAGGGCTGGAGTTACCGATCTGGACGGCGACACGCCACGGCCCCACAATACGGATGTCCGCATCGCGCACCGGCATCGCATCGTCGCCGAGGCCCATACCGTATTCTAAAAAACCGCCGATGCGCAGTCATGCACAAAGACGCCATTTTTCGAGCACGATCCGGACGAAACCAGCCGATCGGGGGTGGACAGATGACGAATGGATCGGTCGACGGGAGCTGTTACCCCGCCCGGTGCATCGTGGGCGATGTGAGCGGCGTCTGGGGCCGGAACCCCCAACTTCTATGCGGGCGCCACAAACCGACCCTGGGGACATCGCATATCCCCGGCTCCGGACAAGTTCAGGCGAGAATTTCGCGGATGGGGGTCGCCCCCTCCACACCGGTCAACTTGGCGTCCAGGCCCTGGAAACGCACCGTGAACTTCTCGTGCTGGATGCCCAGTTGCAGCAACATGGTGGCGTGCAGGTCGTGGACCGTGGTCGGCTTGTCCACCGCCGCGTAGCCCAGTTCGTCGGACGCGCCGTGGACCATGCCGCCCCGGATTCCCGCCCCGGCCAACCAAACGGACATCGCCTTGTTGTGGTGGTCCCGGCCGTTCCCCTGCGACATCGGTGTCCGGCCGAACTCGCCCGCCCACACCACCAGCGTGTCGTCGAGCAGGCCGCGCTGCTTCAGGTCGGTGATCAGCGCCATGCACGCGCGGTCGATCTCCT
>CAZYBA010000570.1:0-1620 GCA_964646105.1 uncultured Armatimonadia bacterium | reverse complement strand
GCTGTCCCCGACCATGTGAACGGTTTCCAGCCGACCGGAAGGGTTCCGGAAATCCTGTCGAATGTTCCGTTGATGTCGAGGGTGTCTTGAGGCCGAACGGGCATGGAAGTGGATTGACGTTGGCAAGGGCTGTTTCCTGCCGATCGTTCAACGGACCTTCCCGATTGGCATCCGCCGTGTGGTGCCGCACGGTCGGGGAAAACTGCGTCGGAGCAGGATTGTGAAGCAGGGGAAGACTCCACGCTTCCCGTGGGTTTCGGCAGGTTCCCCGCTTGCCCGTGTCGAACCGCGCTTCATGCCGAAGTCAACGCGCAAGACGAAGCCGAAGTCCGAGCCGGAAAAAGTGAAAGCGGACGGAAAACCCGGCGTTTGGGTGAAACGTTGGCTGGCATGGATCGCTGTTTGCGCTGCCGTGGTGTGGGCGATGGAACCTCCGGCGCCGCTGCCGGTCGACGCTCCGCGGGATCGATTTTCGGCCGAACGTGCCCACCGATGGGTGGAAACCCTGGCGCGAGCGCCGCGTGTCCCGGGAAGCGAGGGGCACCGGGTTGCTCGGGAAACCATCGTCTCGGCGTTACGGGAAATGGGGTTGGCGACCGACGTCCGCAGCAGGCTGGTTTTTCGAGAAGCGCGGGATCATGTTCGTGGGGCGATGGTCCACAACATCGTCGCGGATCTGCCCGGCTCCGGGACCTGCGTGGTCCTGAGTGCGCATTACGACAGCGTCCCGACCGGACCGGGTGCGGCCGACGATGCGTCGGGGGTGGCGGTAGTCCTCGAGGCCTTGCGTGCCGCCAAGGAGTCCAAACGACGACTTCCTCCAATACGGGTGCTCATCACCGACGCCGAGGAGTACGGACTTCTGGGCGCGAAGGCGGCGATCGAGGACGAGGCATTGCCCAAGGCCGGGGTAGTTCTGAATTTCGAGGCACGCGGTGGCGGCGGGACCGTCTTCCTTTTCGAGACCAGCGACCACAATGCGCCGTTGGCTCGCCTGCTCAACGTTCTGCCGCGTCCGGTCACCAGTTCGGTGATGGTTTCGGTGTACAAGCGCCTGCCCAACGACACAGACCTGACGTTGTTCCGCGAGGCGGGACTGGCTGGCTTGAATTTCGCGTTCGTGGGGAGATGGAATGCCTACCACACGGCGCTCGACACCCCGGATCGACTCGACCGACGCAGTGTCCAGCAAGCAGGGGATTCGGCGCTTGCGCTGCTCTTGAAATTGGGCGAACCGGGCGAATCCGACATGGCATCGGCACGGTCGGCAGGCGATGCGGCATGGTTTGACGTTCTGGGGCGCTGGGTCGTCTCGTGGCCTACCGACATTTCGCGCACCGCAACAATGGTTGCCGGCCTGCTGTGGTTTGTCGCCACGGCGTTGTCCGTTCGGGAAAAGAACGGTTTGGCTTCTGTTGTCGTCGGGATGCTTGCAGGATTGTGCTGGCCGCTCCTATCGTTTGGCGCCGGTTGGAGCCTGCATTCGATCGCTCCGTCGGTGGCTGCCGACCGTCCATGGGGGGACCCGTACGGGATCCGTTGGTTCGAATTGGGCGGGGGCTTGTTGCTGTCGGGAATCGGAATGGGTGTCGGCGGCTTGGTGGCCCGGGCGAAGTCGCA
>CAZYBA010000569.1:0-1621 GCA_964646105.1 uncultured Armatimonadia bacterium | reverse complement strand
CGCCGCCCGAACAGCCCGTCACCGGACCGCGAGTATTGGCATTACTACCTGAACAACGAGCTGCAGGCGGTGCGGATTGGAAACTGGAAACTGGTGCTTCCCCACACGTTCCGTACCATGGACGGCCAAGCGCCGGGCAAGGCAGGTACACCCGGAAAGTACCGCAACATCCCCACCCCGACCGCCCTCTTCGATTTGTCGATCGATCCGGGCGAACGCAACGATCTCGCGCATGCCCGCCCCTTGGTGGTGCGCCGCTTGATGGAGGCCGCCGGGCGGGCCCGGCGAGAACTCGGAGACCGGCTGGTCGGCACCACCGGAACGGGAAACCGCGAACCGGGACGAATCTGATCCCACTCCTACCGGATTTCAACGTCGCGAATCGCCCATCCGGTCCGCCCGGAAACCAGCCGGTCCCGATACAAAACCGGCCCGCCGAACAACGGCAGGCCGGTTTGATGTCGAGTAGCGACGCAGTGAGAACGGTTCAGCGGCGAATCGAGACGCCGCGCAGATACCCCACCGACTCGCAGAGGCCCGGCACCGGGTCGTTGCCGTCCTTCTCATACTCGATCCCCACCACGCCTTGGAAACGGATGGAACGCAGGGAGTCGAGGATGGCCGGGATATCCAGCACGCCCCGGCCGATTTCCACCGGCTGGAACCGCACCGATGCCTCCGCGACATCCTTGATGTGGATATCGTAGACACGGTCGCGCAACTCACGGATCGCCTTGGCCGGATCCACTCCCGCACGCGCCGTATGCCCGACATCGATGCAAAGCCCGATCCGCTTGTCGTACCGCTTGGCGGCTTCGTACGCCGACTGCGGGGTCGGGAAAACCTTGTCCTCGGGACCGTGGTTGTGGATAGCAAGGCGAATGTCGAATTCCTTGACCATCGCATCCAGAATGGGGAAACTCTCGGGCTTGGGAGCGCAAACCATGGTTCCCACCCCGATTTCCTTGGCGTACACAAACGCGTCCCGAATCCCGGCCTCGTCCGCCGGCAGGCCCACATTGCCGCAACTCACCAGCGTGACACCCGCCTCGCGGAAGCGTCCGACAATCGCCTGACGTTCGGCCAAGTTGGTCTTGCGCGGAAGATGCACATCCTTGACCGAAATCCACTGGATGCCGAGGCGCTTCAACGTGCGCAGCGTGGAGTCGAGGTCGAGCGATCGCAACGTGTAGGTGGCCACCCCGATCTTCAGGCCGCCCCACGGATCCTTTTTGTCTGGAAACATAACCGGTGGTTCCCCTGCCGGACCGGGGAATTCCTGCCTTGCCCCTTTCCCGAAGGCAATGACGATCCCAACCACCGAGGCGAGGGGGCCGACCAACAAAACGGCCCGGGGACGATCGTCGTCCCCGGGCCGCGGTCGCGTTGTGGCGCGATTACTTGGCCGCGAGCGCCGCCTCGATCGCCTTCACCACCTCTTCGGACGTCGGATCCACCGGGGCCTTGAAACGACCGACCAGGTTGCCCTTGCGATCGACCAGGAACTTCGCGAAGTTCCATTCGACATCGCCCGCCACCTTCGGCTGGGTGGTCAGGTACTGGTAGAGCGGGTGGATGTCGTCGCCCTTCACCGAAATCTTGCTGAACAGGTCGAACGACA
>CAZYBA010000568.1:0-1631 GCA_964646105.1 uncultured Armatimonadia bacterium | reverse complement strand
ACCGTGTGGAAATCCGCGCCACCATGGGACCGACAAGTTCGGTCCTGTCGGTCGTTCTGCGGGACGTCCACCTGGCAGTGCTCAAGGAATCCGACACGCACTACGGAGTCCTGATGGCGAACACCACGCTGGGCTGGGTCCCCAAGGAAGCGGTCTCCCTCATTGACTACAACACGGAGGTCGAAGTCCCGAAGGAAGAACCTACCGAACCGCAATGGTCTCCCGACCAATCGTCACTGACCGAACGTGAACAGACAATCCTCCGGGAAGCCTTCACGTACCTGGGTGTCCCCTATGTCTGGGCAGGCAACACGCGCAAAGGGCTGGATTGCTCGGCATTTGTGAAGAATGTCTTCAAGACCGTCGGAGACGAACTCCCGAGGCATTCTGGAGATCAAGCCCGCGTCGGCGACGCGGTGATCGACAGCCTGCGCCCCGGTGATCGCCTTTACTTCGCCATGAAGGGTAGCCGGGTTTCCCACTGCGGCATCTACATTGGCAACCAGTACTTCATCCACGCGTCTTCGAATCAGAAGCAGGTCGGAGTGGATCGCATTTACGAAGGCTCCCACTACGGATCCAAATTGGTCGCAGTTCGACGTTAGTACCTGCGGACAGGCGCGTTGTGTTTACACTCCGGCCGATTGGACCCGTCTGAGACCCATTTGAACGCTGGTCCGGGGTGAATTGTTCTTCCGGCAAACGCACCCTCGCGTGTCAATCGGACCCTGAAAACCGGAACCGTTGCTCTCTCCATGGGTCGCCACGCAGGTGGTACCCTCCCCGTTCCCAATATCCCGGCTCCTCCTCACGCCTCAGGGTCAGCCGGCACAACCACTTGGCCGATTTCCACGCGTAGCGCGCCGGCACCACCAACCGGAGCGGTCCCCCGTGATCGTTCGACAAGATCCGTCCGTCATGCGACCAGGCCAGCAGGCAATCGGTCCCCGTACATTCGTCGACGCGGAGGTTGGTTGTCCACTGCACCGCGCCCTCTCGGACATGGGCTACCTGATCGCGCCCGGTCGCCATCACGAACGACGCCCCGGTGCGAACTCCCGCCGCGCCCAACACATCGGCGACACGAATGCCCTCCCAGAGAACCCCCAGCCGGGACCATCGCGTGACGCAGTGCATGTCGGCAAGTACGCGCACCACGGGGAACGATTCGATATCCGACCACGTCAGTTCGAGAGGCTGTTCCACTTCCCCATCCACGACCAACCGATATTCACCGCGCCCCATGACAGGCGGGTGGACACCGGTATCGAGGACCGGCCAACGTCTTGTGCGGCTTTGTCCCGGCGGCAGTCGATCTTTCCGGTGAACGTCATCGGCGACTACCGCCCCCTCGGGGGCATCGCCAGCACATCGCACAGCCTGAGGTTGCCAAAACGGGTCGTCGTCGTTCATTCCAGTCCTTCGACAACAATACGGGTGCCCGAATCAATTGGAACAGGTCGGGTGCACAGCGCGCAAATGGCGCGCAGGCTTCGCCCGACGCGGTTTATCGCACTTCCCACGGCATCCCGGCGTCAGACCCGCAGAAGGATATTGCGTTTTTCCATCCAACGCAGGATGAGGAACCAAACCGCGAGCATCAACAGGCCCGAGACAACGGGTTCAAATGT
>CAZYBA010000567.1:0-1637 GCA_964646105.1 uncultured Armatimonadia bacterium | reverse complement strand
ATATGGATTTCCCCGAGACTGTGTTGTGGAGGGTTTCAAGATCGCACGTCATGTTCCTGGAACCAAAACCAGCCCCGACGGGGTCGATCGGAATTGGAACGAATCAGACCGATTGGATCTCGGCGGGATCGCCAACGACCGATTGCCTGATCTGGGACCATTGCATTCCCCGGGTACCTGCCTGTATACGAACACGCCGGATGGCTTGTTTGCGATCGGAAAGGGTCACGACCCAGGAGTCTACGTGGTTTCGCCCTGTTCGGGGCACGGATTCAAATTCGGTCCCTTGATCGGGGAGTGGGCTGCCGACGCGGTGGAGTCGGGCTCTTGGCCCGCCGAGTCTGCACCATTCTAAATTGAACGATTTGCTGGTTAGGATGTTGAGAACTCATGGTTGATTGTCCCGATGTGATGGTTGTCGGACCTGCACAGACAGCCGCAACAGTTGCGAACGCTCTCAAGGCGCGCGGTTTGCAGGCCGCAGGGTATGGCTGGGAATCGTTCCAAGACACGTCGTCGGCGCAGAAGCACCGGTTCGCCAAGTCGGTTGTACTGTTGGCGCAATCGGATCGGGACTTGTCGGATCACGAAGCGCTGCGGTCCGTCTTGCAGGGAACATTCCATGCGGTGGTTGCCGCGACAAAACAGGACGTCACTCAAATCGTGGTTGCGTCGGACCTCGGTCCTTTTCGACGATGCCCGTCCAATTGGAAAGTCGATCCACGATGGGCACCGCGACCAGCGCCGGTTTGCGCGGAGGCGTTGCCGGTTTTGGTCGAGAACTCCGTCCGCGAGTTGATTCGTGAAACAGGGCTCCGGGGAACTGTCGTGCGGGGCAGTGCCCCCGAATACTTCGCCGCCGGAGACGGCGTCGAGGCATTGGTGGACGCGTTGGGAATCGGCGACGGATATTGGTGGCAGGTTCGCCATGCGGGAGATCGTCCCGCCGCGCCGCCCGACAGCCGCCATTGGCATGATGTGCTTGCTGCACCGGACCCGATTGCGTCGCGCCCCATTCGGAACGTGGTGGTTTTCGGGGCAGGCGGACCTATGGCGGCGGCGCTTTTCCCGTTGCTTCGTGATCGTTACCAGGTTCGCCTAACCGACCGTCGTCCCTTGCAAGAGGTCATCGCCCACGGTTACGGGCATCAGCCGCCCGGTTCGCCGTTGCCGCAGCTGCCGGCGCTTCCCCACACGGAAATGCATTGTGATGTCACGGATCCAGACCAAGTGATGGCGGCGTGCGACGGCATGGATGCGGTCATCAACTGTTCGGTCATCCGCTACACCGACCACGACCATGCCGTGAATACGGTCGGTTGCTGGAATATCGCCCGTGCCGCCGCGAAAAACCGCATCCGGCGTGTGGTTCAAACCGGCCCTCAGATGACCCACCTCGACAGCGTGGTTGGTTATCACAGCGATTACGACGCACCCGGCAATGCGGCGCCCCGGCCCGGGCGCAACTTGTACGGCCATACCAAGTATCTCGGCGCAGAGATTCTGCGGATGTTCGCCCACTGGTACGCCATGGAGATCCCTGTTTTGGTATTCAACGGATTTGTTACGCAACAGAGCCGTGGCGAAAACGTATTTGAAACGACATTCGAGGAATCGGCGGACGCCATCGTGAAGGC
>CAZYBA010000566.1:0-1637 GCA_964646105.1 uncultured Armatimonadia bacterium | reverse complement strand
GGCCCGCGGGCGGCGTTGACAATCCGCGCCCCCGGCTTGAGTCGCGCCAGAAAATCACGGTTCACCAACTCGCGGGTGGTGTCGGTGAGCGGGCAGTTCAGGCTGACAAAGTCGGCGACGGGCAGGATTTCGGCGAGAGGGGTGTGCCCCGGTTTCTCCCGACCGGGCAGCCCGACCGGCACCACACGCATGCCGAGGGCCGAGCAGACCGCCCCGACCCGTTTCCCGATGGCACCGTACCCGACGATGGCGATGGTCTTGCCGTCGAGCTCGACCAGCGGGGTCGCCGACCACGACCAGATTCCCCGGCGGGTCCATTCGCCGTCCGCGCACAGGCTGGCGTTGGCGGGAATCCCTTGCGCGAGCGCGAGCAGCAGGCCGACCGCGGTCTGGGCCGTCGACGCCGTGGAGTATCCGGCGACATTGCAGACCGCCACGCCTGCTTCCTTGGCCGCGGCGGTGTCGATCATGTCGAAGCCGGTGGCGAGCACCGAGACCATCCTGAGCCTGGGGGCCGCGCTGAAGTGGGCGGCATTCAGTTTCACCTTGTTGCTCAGGACAATTTCCGCGTCGGCGATGCGCTCCGCAACCTCCGCAGGCGCGGTGGCGGCATACGGGACGTAGGTTCCGAGGGCTTCGAGGGGGGCCGGGTCGAGGCCGGTGAACGCCGGATCGGTGTCGAGGGCGACAATGCGCATCGGGTTCATAGTCCGACTCCGCGGGCGACCCGGGTGGCGGACGCTTGGGCGAGGGGCTTGAGGACGATTTCGTCGATGTTGACGTGCCACGGCCGGTCGACAGCCCACACGACACACTCCGCGATATCGTCTGCAACCAGGGGCGTGATGCCGTCGTAGACCTTCTTGGCCCGATCCTTGTCGCCGTTGAAGCGCACTTCCGAAAACTCCGTTTCGACAAGGCCCGGCGCGATGTCGGTGACACGTACCGGGGTGCCGTTGAGTTCGATGCGCAGTGTTTCGGTGACCACGCGTGCGGCGTGCTTGGCGGCGGTGTAGCCGGCCCCGTTGGGATAGGCTTCGCGCCCCGCGATGGAGGTGATGTTGACAATATGCCCGCGTCCCTCGGTGAGCCGGGGCAGCAGCGCGCGGGTCATGCGCATCAAGCCGAGCACATTGGTCTCGTACATGCGCATCCAGTCGTCGTCGCGAGCCTCCGCGACCGGTTCGAGGCCGAGGGCTCCGCCGGCGTTGTTGACCAAGACCTGGATCGCGTCCGGGAGCTGGGCGCAGAACGCGTGGACGGAATCGGGCTGGGTGACATCGAGCGCGATGGCGGTGCCTCCGATTTCGGAGGCAAGTTGTTCGAGTCGCTCGAGCCTGCGCGCGCCGACAAAGACATGGAAGCCTGCTGCGGCGAGGTGTCTGGCGCTGGCTTCGCCGATTCCGCTGGATGCGCCGGTGACCACGGCAATCCTTGAAATACTCATGGTGTGAGTGTACCGGTTGGCGGCTTCGCCCATCGCGCCCAATCGGGCTGAATTTCGCGACGGCCGGGTGTTGCCTGACGTTCGCAAACTCCGGAATACGCCTTCCGGCTGACCCGCGATGCCCATTGGGTGGAGCGGGCACTGGTAGACGTTCAGATACGTTTGGAACGCCTCCGCCGGCAGAACAGCG
>CAZYBA010000565.1:0-1652 GCA_964646105.1 uncultured Armatimonadia bacterium | reverse complement strand
CGCGCATGATTGTTGCGTCGTTTCTCACCAAGGATTTGCTGATTGATTGGCGCTGGGGGGAACGTCATTTTCAGAAGCACCTGATCGATGGCGATCTGGCCGCGAACAACGGGGGATGGCAGTGGGCAGCCGGTACGGGAACCGACGCCCAGCCGTGGTTCCGGATTTTCAATCCGGTATCGCAGGGCAAAAAATTCGACCCGGATGGAGCCTATGTGCGGCAGTGGGTACCGGAGCTGGCGCGGGTGCCATCCTCTAAAATCCATTGTCCGTGGGAACTTTCCGCACTGGAGTTGGCGCATTGCGGGGTGCGGCTGGGTAGGGATTACCCGTTTCCGGTCGTGGACCATGCGGTGCAGAGAGGGCGTGCCTTGGCGATGTTCAAGGACTGTGCACGGGGTACGGAGGACACATGAACAGCCGAAACGTGCGGCCCTGTCTTATTCTTCTGATTTTTTCGGTGCTGGCTTCGTCGCGTCTTGACGCCCGTCAGGAAAAGCCGGCCCCTGCGCCACCAGCGTCAAACCCGGTCGGTTCCGTACAAGCTTCGGGGCAAGTCCCCGACGTTCAGGTGGTGGTCGGGCCTGGAAAAGCGGGCTGGCAGGTTGCGTTGGTGTATCCGAAGAAGGTTGACCGTTCCCGCGTCGAGCAAGATATCGCAGCAGTCGCGACGGCGACCGGTGCACCCGCGGTCGATCCTGTTGTCGAAACCCGGCGTCTCGACCGTGCCGATTCGAGCAAAGTGGGCGAAGCGCCATCAATGACCAGCGCGACATTCGAGACCAAGGCGAATCTGGTCGATTATACGCTTGGGCGGGTTGCCGTGGAAACCTTGGTGACCGCGTTGCAGGAATACAACCGTATCGCGATTGTCTTCTTGGTTCCGGGGCGATTCGCCTGGACCGGTGGAACCGAGTACGAAGACAAGCGGTTGCGCATCGATGCGTCGGTCGGGGAGGGAGCGCTGGTTTTCGTGGCGAACATTCGATCCCGGCCACTTGCTCGATTCGAGTTCCCCGGACCGGCCGCGAGCCGTGTTTCCCAACCGGCACCGACTGTCGCAACCAAGCGGGTCCTGTCGCCATTCGTGGCGTGGATCGGCGCGATCCTGGCCGGTGTGGTGGTTTTCGCAGTGGTCCGCTGGCGGTTGCAAAAATGAACCGGACGCGCCGTTGTCGCGTCGAAAATCGGGTTTCTGCCGACCGGGTTGTGGTTGTTGGAAAGGGTTTTAGCGAATGCTCGACATTTATGAACTGATTCGTCACGCTGCCGATGTCAAGGCGTCTGACATCTTCATCAAGGCCGGAGCTCCGCCGAATTTTCGTCTGCACGGCCGCATCGGGGCCGTGGAGGGGTCGTCGTTGCTGACCCCGGACGACACCCGAAAGATGGCGTACTCGATCATGTCTCACGAGCAGATCGGACGATTCGAGCATTACCACGAACTTGACTTGGCCCTCGAAATCCCGGAGGTCACCCGTGTTCGTGCCAACATCCATCAGCAGCGCGGTTCGATCGGTATGGTTTGCCGGTTGGTGCCGTTGAAGATCTACAATCTCGATCAACTCGGCATGGCACCCGCGGTCGGGGAAATGACCAAGAACCGTTCGGGGTTGGTGCTTGTCACAGGTCCCACCGGTTCCGGGAAATCC
>CAZYBA010000564.1:1427-1663 GCA_964646105.1 uncultured Armatimonadia bacterium | reverse complement strand
GCCTTGGAACAGCACCCGATTCCCGCGGTGATCGCTTGGTTGGACGACAAAAGTGGACCATCATAGGATATGCGACGCACAAATATTGTCCTGATCGGCATGCCCGGAGCCGGAAAGAGCACCGTCGGGGTGCTGCTCGCCAAGGAAACCGCCCGCAGTTTTGTCGACACCGACCTCTCGATCCAGGAGGCGGAACAACGATCGTTGCAGGACATCCTCGACTCCGAGGGCTACCT
>CAZYBA010000564.1:0-1378 GCA_964646105.1 uncultured Armatimonadia bacterium | reverse complement strand
GGCACCGACGAGAAGGCGATGCACCACCTGCGGGACGGTGGAGTGGTGGTGTTTCTGGATGTCCCGTCGGATGTGTTGTTGCAACGTATCCACAACTTCGGGACTCGCGGCATCGCGCGTCGGCCCGACCAGACCTGGGAAGACCTCTGTGCGGAGCGGGTCGCGTTGTACCGCAAGTACGCGGACCTGGTGGTCCCTTGCGGCGACGGCACGCACGAGGAAATCTGCGAGCGGGTCCGGCTGGCTGTGGAGGCTTGGGAGGCGGGGGAGACGGCGACCGGGAGCGGGGCGGACTGAGCCCCCAGTCCGTCAACCGGGCGTTCCGGTGGAGTCGACCAACAAAACCTACAGGTTTGGGCGACAAAAGTTCATGAACGGCCGGCAGCACGGGGGACGGGTCGATCCGGGTGCGCGTTGCGATGGCAGGTTCAAGCGACGGTTCCGGGCGTTGGTTTGGTTCAAATGCCACACCGTCGCGCCGCCACCCGGGTTGAGTCCCAAGTAGTGGTGTAAGAGTTTGTGCTTCCTGCCGTCGTGGGTTCTACGTGTTTCCCTCAGCGGGCCTGTATTGCATCCCCTTTCCTTGAAATCCTTCCAAGGTCCTCGGCCGGCACCGAGCGCTTGGCGACCTGCCACTCGTCATGCTGCTCCATCAGGATTGCTCCGACGAGCCTGACGACACTGTCGTCGTTGGGGAAGATCTGCACGACGTTGGTGCGTCGCTTGATTTCCTTGTTGAGGCGCTCGAGGGTGTTGGTCGAGGCGATCTGCGGCCAGATTCCCGTCGGGTGCTACCGGTAGGCAAGCACGTCGTCCAGCGCCTCCCGCAGGAGTCTTGCCGCAGCCGGCTTCTCTCGGTCGAAGCCTTGCGCCACCTCTTCCCAACGCCGCCGCACCTCCGCGGGATCGTCCTCCGTCAGGATCCCCTTCATCAGGCTCACCAACGCCAACTTGCGTTTCTGGTCCACATGGCCGAGCAGGTTGCGCATGAAGTGCACACGGCACCGTTGCCACTGAGTCCCGAGGCAACGGGCGATGGCCTTCACAAGGCCCGAGTGCGAGTCGCTGGTCACGAGGCGCACCCCGCGCAGACCGCGGTCCAGCAACGAGCGCAGGAACTCTGTCCAGAACTCCTCCGTTTCCGCGTGCCCGATCTGCATCCCCAGCACCTCCTTGTGGCCGCTCTCCGAGAGCCCCATCGCCACAACCACCGCCTTCGAGACGATGCGCGAACCCGCGCGAACCTTCACGTACGTCGCATCCAGCCAAAGGTACGGGTACGAACCCTCCAGGGGACGGTTCAGGAATTCGCCGACACGCTCCTGGATTTCCGCGCAAAGGCGCGAGACCTCGCTGCGGCCGATCCCCGAGCAACCCA
>CAZYBA010000563.1:0-1664 GCA_964646105.1 uncultured Armatimonadia bacterium | reverse complement strand
TTGCGGGTCGCACTGTTCGCGCCCAAGTCCCGTCGGCGCGCTCACGGCGCTCCATTGCCCGTCGGTCCAGGTCGCCATCAACTGGATCAGCGTGGGTTCGGCGTCCAGCCCTCCGAACATTTCGGCCATTTCGGTCGACTGGAACGCCTCGAACGGGTTGGACTGCGCCTTCGGAACGTCGATGGGCGCCAGCGTGGATACCGTTCCCTCGCGCACCAGCCGCCGTTTCACTACGGGGGCGAGCGAGTCGAGTTTGTAGCCTCCGGTGCCGGGCGCGGGCAATGGCGGAGGCTTCATCGCGTCCGGGATCCCCCGCTGGTCGGGCTCGAAGGCCCCGAAAACGGCGGCCATAGGATTGTTGCCGACCGTGACCAGACGTTCCGGGGCGATCAGCAGGAGGATTCCGGACTTCGCGGGATCCCATGCCAGTTTGTCGAGCACGGAGGCGATGCTGTTCGCTGGAATCCTCGGCTTCCCTACCGACGGGGCAAAGGGCGCAGGTTCCTGGGATCGACCGGCGATCTGCCCGAGCGAGACCCCGACAGCAAGCAGTGCGGTACGGACTATTCGAACGGCTTGTCGTCGTCGTGAGTTGGTATTGGTCATGGGATCAGTTTTTCGGGGGGACCACTCTGGGGTGCCTTGGCGCAACCATCGAACGTTTCCTAAACGAAAAGAGGGAACGCCCCCCGCCATCGCGCAGGGTCGGGCAGCGACATCAACGTTGTACCGAAATCGAGCCTGCGGAGTTGCGCATTGTTTCGACCTCGGATGCTCGGAATGCGGCGAAATCACCGACGATGGTGTGTTTGAGGGCGAGCGCGGCGGCGCCGAAATCCACCGCGTCCTGTGGCGCGCGTCCCTCGAGGAGGGCATGGATGAGTCCGGCCGCGAAGCTGTCGCCGCCGCCGACCCGATCCACCATTCGGATCCGGTGGGTTGGCGATGCGACACACGAATCGGGCGACCAGAGGGTGGCGCCCCATTGGTCGTGATCCGGGTCGACCGTTCGCCGCCGGGTGATCGCGACCTTTCGGAGATTGGGGTGCCGACGGGCCAATTCCGAGGCGATTTGGGAGTCTTCGAGGGACGGTTCGAGATCAAACAACATCCGGGCGTGGTTCTCGTTGCAGATGCACCAGTCCAGTTGGTCGAGGAAAGGAGTCAGAGTTGTCCCTGCGTCGGCGGGGTTCCACAGTTTTGCCCTGAAGTTGACATCCATGCTGCAGAGCACCCCCATCGACCGTGCCGCATTGAATGCATCGCGGGCGGCCGTGGCTGCCGCGGCGGAGAGCGCCGGGGTGATGCCGCTGATGTGCAGCAGCGAGGCTCCGCGCAGCAGGGAGTGCCACGTATAGGACGCGGGATCGGCGATGGCGACGGCACTGAATTTTCGGTCGTAGGTGACGGCTGCCGGTCGCGATCCACCTCCCCTCTCCACAAAATAGGTCCCCATCCGCTCCCCACCGCTTCGGACCCCGGTTACATCGACACCGGCTCCCCGGACACGGGCCAGGCAGGCACGGGCGATGTCGTTGTCGGGGAGCGTGGTGACAAAGGCGGAATCGGTGCCAAGCTGGGCCAAGGCCACCGCCACATTCACCTCGGCACCTCCGAAACTCATCTCCAGTTGGTCGGTTTGTCCGAAACGCAGGTTGCCGGGG
>CAZYBA010000562.1:0-1685 GCA_964646105.1 uncultured Armatimonadia bacterium | reverse complement strand
GAGCGCGCCCCGCGGCCTGAGTTTTCACCCCCGCCGTTTTGTGCTGGTTTTCCACGCCGGCACAGTACCCGAAACCGAGCCGGTTGTGCAGGCGCGTGGTCCGATTCACCAGGTTGTGAACCAACGGCAGGCAACCCGAGGCAGACTGTCACGGACTGGCGATTTCCATCTCCAAGCGGATCAGCTGACGGCCGCGACCGAACACGGTCACCAGCCGGTTGTTGTCCGCGAAGAACAACGGCACATCGTCGAGCTGTTCCGGTAATTTCGGACCCGCGACACCATCGACCACCACGACCCTGTCCTTCGACCTCGGAAGGCCTGCCACGTAGGCGAAGTGCCTGCCGTCGGGCGTGAACACCACCGGCGTTTCGACCGAACGATAGACCTTCCCTTCGGTGTTGTCAACGACCACACTGGCCTTGGGCTCGTCCTGGCGATTTCGCGGCGGCAAGTTCACAAACGCGATGCGGGATCCGTCCGGGCTTTGGTAAACCGGAGGCCGCAGCTGGTGGAATTCCTTGCCCGGCAGCCCGTCCATGGAAACCGCCATTCGCGATGCCAGACCGTTGGGGGGTGTTTCCTGAAATGTCATCCGGACGAAACGCTGTCCTTCCGGAGTGAAGCCCATCCAGTAAATACCTTTTTCCGCGACCCCCTCGATTCCGTCGAGCACCGGGAACATTCGCTCCTCTCCGTCCTTCCGACCGGTTGCCACGAACGCCAACCGCTTGCTGTCGGGACTGAACGCGATGGTGTCGTAGGACCAGCCCCCGATGCCGATTCGGTCGTATTCCGCCCCCTTTTTGCCGTCGACCACCACGAACCAGCGAAAGCGGACGGACAACGGCGTTTGCTCGTTGCCGGATCGCAGCGCCGCGTAGGCGACCCGCTTGCTGTCGGGACTGAAATGGATGGTTGGACCGTGCAGGAACGGGGCAACGTCCACATGCTCCTCGTCGGTCTCGACTCCGTCGATCACCGCACGCCATTTTCCGTCACGACGTCCGATAAAGCCGAACCGTTTGCCGTCCGGGCTGAACGCCATGCTGTTTGCATCGATGTGGCTGAAAGTTCGGCTTTCGAACGATCCCCAAACCACCTGCGCGGTTCCCTCCAGAGGGTTCGCCGCCGGCGCGGTGAAGCCACGGTGGATCCGCCGCGATTCCATCGCGATGTCCAACGATGTCAGGACCGGATTGCCTGTCGAGACCACATAGGCCACCTGTGTGCCATCGGGGCTGAAACGAAGGGACGTCGGTTCGATCGACGGATACAACTTGGGTTGCGGGACACCGTCCAGCACCACGTTGGCCATCTTGTCCTTGGTCGCGACATACGCGTAATGCCCCCCGTCGCCGCTGACAAACACGTTCTCCCAGTCGACGTTCTTGGGGAGTGTGGCCAACACGGTTTCGCGAACGGCCAGTTTCACCGCCGCCGGGGGTTGCGGTGGTTCGGCACTTACAACGGCGGCGCCCGCCAACACCGCCACGATCGTGCAGAGGGAAATCGCGGCCGAGGTCGTCAACGTTGAATAGGTGGGGGTACTCGGGTTTGGTTTCATTTCGACAGCGTTGCGCGATGCCGTGGGTGTGTCGTCCACGGATTGGCGTATTCGACCCCCGGTAGACTGGCGTGGAGCAGGACTATGGGAATCTGGACACGCGAACGCGCGAACGACT
>CAZYBA010000561.1:906-1722 GCA_964646105.1 uncultured Armatimonadia bacterium | reverse complement strand
AAGGATGCCGGACGCGACCACTGGCCCCGTGCCCAGTTTGGACTCCTGGCCGGGGGAGGCATGCGCACCGGGCAGGTGATCGGTTCGACGAACCGTTTCGGGGAGGAACCCGATGAACGGCCTGTCGACTACAAGGACGTCTTCGTGACTCTCTACCACAACCTGGGTATCGATATTGTCAATACCGCGGTACCCGACATTACCGGACGTCCCAACTTCCTTTATCCGGGACGCGAACCTATTTCCGAACTGGTCTGAGTGAAGTTCCAGGAGATTTTCCGATGATGACAATTCGCGGCCGGGCCAGCGGAAAGTATTGCGACGGGGTTTCGAGGCGGGAGTTCCTGACGATCGGGGCGCTCGGCCTCGGCGGGCTGACACTGCCCCAGTTGCTGGCCACCGAAGCGCATGCCGGCCGACGTAATCCGCACAAGTCGGTGATCATGATCTATCTGCCCGGCGGACCGGGCCATCAGGACATGGTCGATCTCAAGCCGGACGCCCCCTCGGATATCCGCGGCGAATTCAAGCCAATCAAGACGAATGTTCCCGGAATAGAGGTCTGCGAACACATGCCGCGCCTCGCAGCCATGATGGACAAGGTTGCGATCATACGCAGCCTGGTGGGGGCTCGCGATGAACATGCGTCCAACCTTTGCCTCTCCGGATACACGCTGTTCGAGACGAACCAAAACCACGCGCCTACCATGGGCTCCGTATTGTCGCGGCTCGAAGGTCCGGTTGACCGCACCGTTCCTCCTTACGTGAATCTCGCGGCACGGACACAGCACCAACCCTACAACGACCCTGGTCCGG
>CAZYBA010000561.1:0-896 GCA_964646105.1 uncultured Armatimonadia bacterium | reverse complement strand
CATGGAGCGATGAATCCCAACGGGCCGATGCTCGCCGACATGACCCTCGGTGGCATGTCGCTCGATCGCCTCTCGGATCGACGTCGCCTCTTGTCCAGCCTCGATCGATACCGGCGCAAGGTGGATTCCCTAACCGGAGTCGACGAGATCGGAGCTCAAGCCTTCGATATCCTGACGTCGAGCAAGCTGCTGAACGCACTCGATCTTTCCAAGGAAGACCCCAAGATCCGTGAACGGTACGGCAAGGGTATTGCTCAGCCGCAAGGGGACGCATCCCCGATGCTCAACGAACAGTTTTTGGCGGCACGTCGTCTCGTCGAGGCGGGAGCACGATTCGTGACTGTCTCCTACGGATTCTGGGACTGGCATGGAGGCAATTTCACCAACATGAAGAACCACCTTCCGGTTTTCGACCAAGGGCTTTCCGCGCTCATCCAAGATCTCCACGACCGTGGACTCAACAAGGACGTGAGTGTTGTGGTTTGGGGCGATTTTGGACGTTCTCCCAAAATCAACAAGGATGGGGGGCGCGAACACTGGCCACGCGTCGCATTCGCCATGCTTGCAGGGGGGGGAATGCGCACCGGTCAGGTGATCGGATCCACCAACCGATTCGGGGAAGAACCGGACGATCGTCCGGTGGACTACAAAGATGTTTTTGTCACCCTGTATCACAATCTGGGCATCGATATTGTCAACACCCCGGTGCCCGATGTCACCGGTCGGCCCAACTTCCTGTTCCCAGGGCGTGAACCCATTGCCGAGTTGGTCTGAGATGCGTTTCCTGTTGCCGCTTTTGGTTTTACTCGGGGCCTTGCCCGCGACCGCCGTCACCGTGCACCCGACCCGTCCGCCGTCCGTAATCTTGGCTTGCACGCGTGGGGTGCGGGGCGAAC
>CAZYBA010000560.1:0-1733 GCA_964646105.1 uncultured Armatimonadia bacterium | reverse complement strand
CTGCCATTGATTTCCCTCCACCGACCGTGTGATCCCGACAATCACTGTCGACTCCGTACCAACCCGGACCGACAGGGGGCGATCGTGTGTCACAGACGATATTGCACAAAGGTGCGCGTCACTTCGGATCGAATCACAAATGGTTACTTTAGGCAATCATTCGGATACGTTGTGTATGCCCGAATTCTGTTTGTCCAACAAGAACCGGTAATACGACCGGGTCTGTCATCCATTTGCTAGTGGCGGGCTGTTCTGGCACCATGCGGGCATGCCCGAACCGTTCCCAACACCCACCACCGCCGCAAAGCCCGCTCCCGATCCGACGTCCGAGCGACTGCTCTCCCTCGATGTCCTGCGCGGGATCGACATGTTCTGGATCATCGGGGGAAGCGACATCCTCACCGCCGCCACCGCCACGGTGGGAGTCGCGTGGGTCCGCAAGGTGGTCGAGTCGCTCACCAACCATGTCGAATGGGAAGGCTTCCACCTCCACGACGGCATCTTCCCGCTCTTCCTCTTCCTGATCGGCGCCACCCTGCCGTGGTCGCTCGGGCGTCGTGTCGAGGCGGGCGAATCCAAACGCAACCTGGTCGGCAAGATTGTCACCCGGACCTGTGTGCTGACCTTTTTCGGGCTGGTGGTCAACGGCATCCTGGACCTGCCGGGCTGGGACAATGTGCGATTCTTCGGGGTGCTGCAACGACAGGCGGCGGGCTTTTTCGTGGCCGCGTTGCTGTTCCTGTTCACCAACACCCGCATCCAAGCCATCCTGGTCCCGGTCATCCTGATTGTCTACACGCTCCTGCTGCACACCCTGCCGTTGCCCGGCGCCGTGCCCGGTTCGTACGCTCCCGAAACCAACGTGGCGTACGCGTTCGACCGGTGGGTGCTGCAACCGGGGCAACGTTACGAGGAATTTGGCGATCCCGAGGGCCCGCTCTCCCATATTCCTGGTGTGGCGACCGCCCTGATGGGCCTGCTCGCCGGGACATTCCTGCGCCACTCCCCGCGCAGCGGCGCGTCCAAGGCCGGGATCTTGCTGGCGTCGGGGGTGCTTGTTTATCTGGCGGGCTGGGCGCTCGGTCCGGTGAGCCCGATTGTCAAGAAGATTTGGAGCCCGACGTTCATCCTGGTGTCCGGCGGCCTGAGCGCGGCCCTGCTCGGTGCGGTCTACTGGATTTGCGATGTCCGTCGTTGGCGTTTTGGTTCCGGATTCTGGACCGTGATCGGCACCAACGCGATTGTCGCGTACATGGCGGTGCACGTGATCGACTTCGACGAAAGCGCGCGCCGGGTGTTCGGGGGGCTGGGGAAACAGATCCCGTCGGCGGAGAAGTTCATCCTGGCCGCGGGAGCCTTCGCACTGGTCTGGGCAATGCTGCGGTTCCTCAACAAGCACCGCATCTTGATTCGGGTGTGAACGTCGCCCTGCCGGGGCCTTTGGCGAGAGGTGGAGCGGTTCTGCTGTCGGTCTTCGCGTTACACAGTTTCTCGCGGGTGACGCCCCCGACTCGGACCACGCATTCCGGCCCGCTCACCAATTCCCACTCCTCGTTGCCCTGCCCTCGCCGCTCGCCCCTCGCTTCTCTCCACTCACTCCTCTTCACTCACTTCTATCTCCTCACGTCTCCATTCCGACCCGCCGGCCGCCCACCAAGGTCGCGAGCAGCACTTCCGGCCGGCAGCGGAAGCGGATGGGCAGGCCGGTGTTGCCGATGACGACACGAGAAAAG
>CAZYBA010000559.1:456-1735 GCA_964646105.1 uncultured Armatimonadia bacterium | reverse complement strand
CCAGGATGACGGCCTTGCGGGGGAAGCGGTCCCCTATCGCGCCGGCGAGGGGACTGGCGCCGGCGTAGACCCAGGTGAACGCCGCGCCGATCATGCCGAGCTGGGTTTTGGAGAAACTGAATTCCTGTTCGAGGACGGGGAAGACGCTGAAGATGGCGAGCCGGTCGGCGTAGTTGAAAAAACAGACACACCACAGGAGCAGGACCGCCACCCACGGGGTGAAATCGGGCTTGTTCGCAGCAGCGTTCGAAGAAACCGAAGACTTGGGCTGTGGCACGGTCATCCCCTCCAATAGGTCGACGATTTGCCCACCGTGTAGCGGACATTCATCTGCGGGGTCGGGATCAGCTTGCCCCCTTGGTGCAGCGATTCCACGGCGGCCAGGGTCATTCCGCTGGTGAGCAGGGTGCGCTCCGGCGGATACGGAAGCGGTTTCCCAAGCACAATATCCTCGATATGGCGGCAGAGCGGATTGAAGAAGTCGGCCGTGGTCGAACCGTGGGTGGGCATCGGCAGGTACATCTGGGTGCTCTCGATCCGACCGTCGGCGCGCAACACCGCGACGTTGAAATCCTGGATCGGCGCCAAGAACATGGATGTCCGGTGGCCGTCGTTGTGCTCGTAGAAGTAGCCGATGGTGCTGCCCATGGTTTTGCGCAGCCATTCGAAATCCACCGCGCCGGTCATGTAGCCCCCGTCCACCGGCAGGTTGTGGCTGCGGGTGAGCGCGGCCGCCATCAGGCGCCGGGTCTGGGCGCGGTCGGAAGTGGCGAGGTAGGACCACAGCGCGTCGCCCTTGAGCGCGATGCAGTTGCGGATGCCGGTCTCCCCGCCGCGACGTCGTTCCGAGAGGCACTGCGCGGTCTCGAGGGCGTGGAAATCGTAGCTGTCGACACCGCCGTAGCCCATGCAGACGGTTTCCCGGAGCGGGGTGCCGTGGGCAAGGTCGTACTCGGGCATGCGCCGGGTGACCGGGAGCGACGATCCAGCCAGGAACGGAAAATTCAACCGATGGGCGTCGTCGACCATCTCCTTGCACTCGTCCCAGTCGGTGGAGAGGTGCTTGTCGTTGAACACGGGCACGGACCGACCGCTTTGTTCGAAGACCTTGACGATTTCCTTGAACCAGCGGTAGCGGGGGTAGAGCTTCTGTCCTTTGGCGTTATTGGGGTAATCGCCGTGCTCGGCAATGACCACCACCCCGTCCACCGCGAGCTTCCCGGTGCCCAGCGTGAGAGCGTCCGCGATCGAGCGTGCCGGTGTGAAGCCGTATTTTTGA
>CAZYBA010000559.1:0-446 GCA_964646105.1 uncultured Armatimonadia bacterium | reverse complement strand
GAAGAGGAACTGGAGGCAGAGGAGCGGCGAAAGGCCTGGCAGGAGGGCCACGTTGACCGCAGACGTCCCATGCGAGACAAAGTAAGTAAAGTTACTAGACTGGAATAAGTTTGCCTCAGTTGTTCGATGTAGGTGGATGCGATGTCGACGCGGGGTTGTTGCCAACCGCCTCCCCAGGTGTAGCCGAGGGTGAGTCGGTCGAGGAAATGCTGGGCGTGGGAGTGTTGGAAAATGACCGTACCGAGGAAAGCGACACGTTTGCGGGCGTGGAACATCAGGAGTCTCCTTGCGCGTCCATCTTAGCAAGAAGACGCGGTTTTCGGGGATTTTGTATGGGATTTTCGCGTCGCGCCGGTTCGATTCCGTTTTGCAACCATGCCTCGGGCGCGATACACTTTGCCCGCAATCCCTCGGGGCGTGGCGCAGCTTGGTAGCGTGTCTGAATG
>CAZYBA010000558.1:0-1737 GCA_964646105.1 uncultured Armatimonadia bacterium | reverse complement strand
TTCTGAATGCCCTGCATCGCGTTCTGAACGTCGATATTGTTCATCGCCTGATTCATCGACTGTCCGGTATTCCGTGCTTCCTGTTCCTGCAACGCGACGCCGAGGCCGCTATTGAGCAAGCCCGCCCGCTGCGCCGCCAACCAGATCCCGTAGAAGACAAATGTCAGCACGCAGGACCCGATGAAGAAAGTCAGGTCGTAACCCGGCGAGACAATCCAGCGCACCACGGGGCGTGGACCGCGCACCGGGACATCGTCCCAGGCCGGCCGACTCGCAGGGGTGGTTGACACGGGGCATTGTACCGATGCCGGTGGTAGGATTGGGCCGATGGCGGGAAGCACTTTCGGCACCCTTTTCCGCACCACGACGTTCGGCGAGTCGCACGGTCCGGCGGTGGGGTGTATTGTCGACGGTTGTCCGGCGGGAATCGCACTCGACCCGTCGCTGGTCCAGCACGATCTGGATCGGCGGCGCCCCGGGCAAAGCCGGATCACCACCCAACGTCGCGAGGGCGACACGGTGGAAATCCTCAGCGGAGTCTTCGACGGCACGACCACCGGCACCCCGATCGCGATGGTGGTGGCCAACACCGACCAACGTTCGAAGGATTACTCCGAGCTCAAGGACCTGTTCCGGCCCAGCCACGCCGATTACACCTATCACGCCAAGTACGGCGGCCACCGCGACTGGCGCGGCGGCGGACGGGCATCCTATCGCGAGGCCATCGGCCGGGTGGCGGCCGGGGCGGTCGCCCGCCAGTTCCTGCGCACCCGTCACGATGTCGAGATCGTCGGGTACGTGCTGGAGATCGGCGGTATCCGGGGCACCATCGACCGCGCGTTGGTCGACGAAGGCACGGTCGACGAATTCATCACGCGTTGCCCGGACGCGTCGGCATCCGAGGCGATGGTGGCGGCGATCGAGCAGGCCCGCCGTGACGGGGATTCGCTGGGCGGGATTGTCGAGACCATTGTCCGCGGGGTTCCGGCCGGCTGGGGCGAGCCGGTCTTCGACAAGCTCACCGCGGATCTGGCGCACGCGTTGATGTCGCTTCCCGCGACCCGGGGTTTCGAGATCGGGGACGGGTTCGAGTCGACGCGACTGCGTGGAACGACCCACAACGACGCGTTCGAGATGCGGGACGGCGCGGTGCACACGCGCACCAACCATAGCGGGGGCATCCAGGGCGGGATTTCAAACGGCGAGGATATTGTGCTGCGGGTTGCGTTCAAGCCGACGGCGACGATCAACGCCGCCCAGGAGACAGTAACGGTCGACGGCGAACCGACCGTCTTCCAGGCCAAGGGCCGCCACGACCCGTGCGTCCTCCCCCGCGCGGTCGCCGGCGTCGAGGCAATGGTCGCCCTGGTCCTCGCCGACCACGCCCTCCGGCAGCGGGCGGTGGGGTGAGGGGGAATTCGGCGCGAAATCCCCTACTTTGACGACGCGTTGGTCCTAGGGGGCTCCGAAATCGTGGTGCAAACCAAGGTCGAAGTCTAGTAACGAAACACGAGCAGTTTGACGGTAAGTCGTATCGAATGCGGTGCCACGCCTGCGTTTTCCATCGCTCGCGACCCGCATTTCAAGACAGGGCTCTTGATCATCTTTTTGGCAACGAGATGGGTCAGTTTTGACCTAGCAACAAGGCAACAAGTGGGTCAGTTTTAAATCAGCATTGACACCACGCACGTGGGGAAGACCAAACATTCTTATCAGTGGGCTTCGGAAGGTACGGTT
>CAZYBA010000557.1:0-1753 GCA_964646105.1 uncultured Armatimonadia bacterium | reverse complement strand
TCCTCGCGAATCCCGTGACCGTTCCCGTTGCCGCCTGCTTGGCGATACCCTGACTTGCAGTCTTGCGTACCGACGGCGAAACCCGCTCCGCCTCCTCCATCACGGCACAGGAACCCAGAACCCATGCGCTGTTTGCCCATTTCCGTCCAAATGGACTGGCGTGTCTGGTCCGAAAAATGCTAGGAATGCAATCTATGCAACGCGATTTCCAAACGATTCTGCGGGTTGCCATTCCGATGATCGCCGCGGGAGCGATCCTGCTCCCCGCCAAAAGCGATCCCAACCGCGACACAACGCAGCCCCGCGTTGAGACTCAGGGGGCGGTGGTTCAGGAAATCCTGGTGGAAACCACTGCACAGGCGGGTATTGCGCTACGTCAATCGTCCGCCACTGCACTCGACGGACAGGTGGTCGATGTGGTCTACACCCCGGCGATGCAGGCGCTCGGGCACGCCGGGTTCGCGGTAGTCAAGACCACCCTGCCGATTTCGGAGGCACTGACTCGCCTGCGCCGGACCCCCGGTGTGCGCAGGGCCGAGCCCAACGGGTTGGTCAACGCCCACGTGGTTTCCAACGACACCGTGTTTGTCCGCGGAAATCTCTGGGGAATGCTCGGTGCGACCACCACACCGTCCAACATCTTCGGATCGGGAGCCGCCGCGGCTTGGGCCAAGGATCAGATCGGCTCCGCCGATGTGCTGGTCGGTGTCATCGATACGGGAGTCGCGATCGACCATCCCGATCTGGCCGCCAACATCTGGAACAATCCGTTCGATCCGATCGACGGCATCGACAACGATGGAAACGGTTATGTGGACGACACGAACGGCTGGGACTTCCTGGAAGGCAACCGGACCGTTTTCGACGGCATGGGCGACACGCACGGGACCCATGTGGCGGGGACGATCGGTGCACGGGGCGGCAACGGGATAGGCGTAGCCGGGGTCTGCTGGAATGTCAGGATCATCTGCGCCAAGTTCCTCGGGGCAAAGGGAGGGACGATCGCCGACGCCGTGCGGGCGCTCGACTACATGACCGACCTCAAGCTGCGCCACGGGATCAATTTGGTCGCAGTCAATGCGTCCTGGGGCAGTTCCCAGTACTCGAGCGCGCTTTCGGATGCCGTCGAGCGTGCCCGCCAGGCCGACATCCTGGTGGTGGCCGCCGCGGGCAACAGCAAGCGGGACACCGACATCAAACCCGACTACCCGTCCGGGTATCCGCACGAAAACATCATCTCGGTGGCGTCCATCATGAACACTGGAGCCCGGTCCGGTTTTTCGAATTACGGCGCGAACTCCATCGACATTGGTGCGCCGGGTTCCGGAATAACGTCGACAGTACCTCTGAAGGGCGGGAAATACAGCTACGGCAGCATGAGCGGAACGTCCATGGCAGCCCCGCACGTCACCGGCGCCGCGGCGCTGTACGCGGCAACCCACCCGCTGTCCGCCACAAACGCGGCGGCGATCAAGGGAGCCATCCTGGGTTCCGCCCTGCCCACCCCCGGCCTGACTGGAATCACTGTCACCGGCGGCCGGCTCAACGTCGCCGACTTCTAGGCCCCCGCCGCCGTAGGTCGTCCGCCGTCGGGCCGTTCCCACCCCCGGCCTGACCGGTATCACTGTCACCGGCGGCCGGCTCGTCGTCGCCGACTTCAAAACTTCCACCACCGGACCCATTGCGTTGCATTCGATGGGCACAGAGTCCGCTGTCCCATCCCGACGGACCGACTTGAAAGCGGAATAATGCC
>CAZYBA010000556.1:1357-1765 GCA_964646105.1 uncultured Armatimonadia bacterium | reverse complement strand
CAAGCTTTCCTACGCATCATCGAGGACCCGCAGTGACGAATCAAGCCCCGATGTAGAGTTCAGCGTTGCCTTCCCGGCCGCGCCGACCCCGGGTCGACATTCCACATGCGTTCGATCAGGCGCGCGGTCTCGGGATCGGTCTGCACCAACTCCCGTCGGTTGTACGGGAAGAAGTCGTTGGTATCGAACCAGGCTTCGCTCATCTCGGCAAAGAACTCCTGCGGATTGGTCAGCCCGTAATGCCTCTCCACCGGTCGGTCGTCACGGCCCACCAGCCGTCGTTCCACCCGGTCCAGGCGCCCCGACGATTTGGAACGTTCCCACGCTGCACGGATTTCCGGGTGGTCGAATCCGAGGACCCGGTCGTGCCACGCGTGGGCGAGCTCGTGGAGCAACAAGACCGGCATC
>CAZYBA010000556.1:0-1347 GCA_964646105.1 uncultured Armatimonadia bacterium | reverse complement strand
CGTTGCACTTCCACGGCGAGCATCGGGACATCGGTGAACTCGACACCCTTGACCATGGCGGGATCACGGCGGTTCTCGATCAACCAGTCGGCGCCGGGATGGTACTCGGCGGTCGGACGGACCCCGGGATAGGCCGGAGAAAGCCAGAGTTTGGTATCGCGCAAGGCGCGGGCGGCCGGACGCGGAACCAGCCGTTCGAACTTGGCGATCTGAGCGTCGAGGAGCGGAAGAGCCCGATCCGGCCCGGGATTCTCCGCGTCAGGCCACGGGTCTCGGATCCGAATTTCCCAACCACGCAGACGGGAACTTTTCCAGCGAAACAACGGCGCGGACGTCGTTTGGGTGCGGACGAAGCACATGGGTTGCGGCCGGATTGCCATGGAGACGAGTTTACCGCGCCACCGATGTGCAGTGGATGCGGCCAGAGCACAGGCATTGTCCGCTCGGCGGCCAAGCGCACCCCGACGCACCCTCAACCCAACCCAACCCAGCCTGACCCAATCCACAGGACGCAACAGCGCACAGAACACGGGACACGAAAGCGCTTAAATTGTTTCGTTTATTGTGTAGTGTAATTTTATGTGTAATACTGCAGTCCGCACCCGTTGTTTCCGGGCGTTCAGAAAGGGCTCTCAGTCATGGCAATCGATCTTCTCTACCAACGTTATTGCTCGCTGTGCGACCGTGGGCGCACCAAGGATGCCGAATTGGCGTTGGATGCACTGGGCAAGGCCGCCTTGGAGTGTGCCCGCCAGTTCGCTCGCCTGAGGCACGGCCAAGGAATCGACGAGGACATCGCCGCCGAGGCGTCCTGCCAATTCACCCGGTTGGCCACCCTGCGACGCTACCTCACCATGCACGAAGGCTTGCTCAAGACCATCGTCAACGCCCGAGCCAAGGATGCATACCGTCAACGGCGCAAGCAGTGTTCCCTGGACGACGTACCTGAGGAACTTTTCAAAACGTTCGAAAAGGGGTTCACGACATTGGAATTCTGCCTCACCATCGGGTTGTCCGTTGCGGACAAAGATCCGTTGTCCCAGTTCAACAGGGCACTGTCCCAAACCACCGGCCGTGAGTTGGCGATGTTGCTTCACAAGGCCGAGCGGGAAGCGCCCGAACTTTTCCCGTACCTGATCAATCACCCGCATGTCGCCAACCGCCTCGCCCACGACCGCCGGATCGTCGATGGCCTCGAGCGACTGCGTGCCGGCAAAGTCGATCCCAACACTCTGAAACAGTGGGATTTCCAATTGCGGAACCGGATCCGAACGGCGGATCACACCCTCAACTAGGTCCGTTCCGTCAAGAAGTCGGCGCAGGATCCAACAAAACAACGGGACCGGC
>CAZYBA010000555.1:0-1767 GCA_964646105.1 uncultured Armatimonadia bacterium | reverse complement strand
ACGGCGACCGCAGCGGCGGGATCCCGCGGAGATTGTCGACGGGCCCCTTCGAAAAATCGCCGGGCATCCTGTTCCCGACCCAGCGCCAACGCCGCACGGCCCGCTCCCAGCTGCGCGGTGGCGCCGAATCGGGGATCGGCCTCGACTTCGCGGTAGGTACGCAGTGCACTTTCCGGAGCCTGTGACGCCAGTTGCGCGTCCGCGAACGCCAATCGTCCCCGAACATCCATCGGCTCGAGACGCAAACCCTGTTCCAAAACGGAGATGGCTTCGCGGACTTTGCCTTGCAGTGTCAACGCGATCCCCAGATTGGTGCGCGGTCGGATCCAGCGCGGTGCCAAGGCAATCGCGCGACGATAGCCAGCCTCGGCAGCCACCCAATCGCGAGCCACTTGGCTCAAGTCGGCGTACAGGGCATGGATCAAGGCCGAGTCCGGGTAGGACGCCTTGACCTGCGCAAGAATGTGTCTGCCGGAACGAACGTCCAAGTTCCCGGCGGAATTGCCGAACCTGCGGACCGTATCAAGCCAAGTCTGACTCGATTGGTCGGCATCCCCTGCTTCGGCGAACGCAGCCTGCAACAGAAGCGCAATGGTTATGTCGTCGGGACGGAACGAACGCAGTTGCCGCAAGATCGGCAACGCAGTGGCGGCGCGTCGGGCCGACATCCAGCACATCGCCTCCAGAAGACGCTGCAGCCAGGAATCTCTTTCCCATGTGGCTGCCCGGGAATAGGCCACCGCAGCGGCGGCGAAATCACCCGATGCGACTTGTTTACCCGCCCAGCGCATCGCACGTCGAACTTCCGACTCTCGCACCGGCATGCTCCCGGGGCGCGGGCGGACCGAATCTCCTCCGGCGGAAGACCGAACACCTCGTGCGCCCTGCACCCGATTCAATGGAAGAGGCTCCGGGAAAGCGATGCCTGCTGGACGGCTTCCATCGGAGAAGTCTCGTCCGAAGAGCCTTCCTGCCATGCCACGGGACGCACGGCCGTATCGGCCGACTTATCCCCGACCGATTGGTCCCGGACCAATACCACTTCAGGGCGGCGGGGATCGGAACGTCGGCGCAAAACCGGCGGACTTTGCGTACGGTCCGTTTCGACGCCCAGCCGCAGTCGAGGCGCGGCCGCAAGCGATACCCGTTTTGCGCCAACGGAACGGACAATCGGAACCAACCGGTTGCCGGAATCCTCGGGTACGGACTTCAGTGCCCTCTGAACGCTGCCCGGTGTGGCTGACAGATCCCGCGAATCGCCCACGGAACTGGTTTTCCGGGCCGGCGGGCCCGCCAGGGAAACATCCTCGGGGCGAAAGGAATCTTGCGGGAATCGGTCCCGTTGAACCCATAGGAAACCGGCCACCGTCAGGGCTCCCGCCACTGTCCCCACTCCAGCCCACAGGCCGGCACGCCGTCGGGGCGGGGCAGGAACCGCAGGAAGCAGTGGAGACAAACGTTCCCAAAAACGATCGAAAGACTCTGGTCCCACGTCCGCACGGGACCGCAAGAGATCTCCCAGGGCCACCTGCGCTTCCCATTCCTGACGGCATTCCTCGCACCCGGCGAGATGCGATGCGAGCCAGCGGGATCGGACCGGATCGAGGACACGGTTTTCGAGGCGGACAATCCAGGGTTGGACCAAGGCACACAACGGTTTCTTCATCGCCACTCTGTCACCATTCCCCCAGGACGGTACGAAGCCGCTTGCACGCGTAATGCAACCGGGACCAGACCGTGCCGACAGAACACCCGACCGCAGCACCG
>CAZYBA010000554.1:0-1781 GCA_964646105.1 uncultured Armatimonadia bacterium | reverse complement strand
CAAACCGCGGATGGTTTCCCTTTTCCAGGATCAGAACCGAATATCCGAGGCGGCGTGCCAGTTGAGCCAGAACGGTCCCGCCGAAGCGGAGCGTCTCCGGATCCGCAAAAAGGATTGAAGCGTCCCCAGCGCGACACGTTCCTCCACGGACAGGTGGTGGCGGCCAGACACCTGCCATAGTCCGGTCAGGCCGGGCTTAACCGACAGCAGCAAATCGACCTGCCCTCCGTATGCCGGCAGTTCATCGTCGGTCACGATCCGCGGGCCGATCAGGCTCATTTCCCCGCGCAGGACATTGAACAACTGCGGTATCTCGTCGATCGCCCAGCGCCTCAGCCAACGCCCGACCGGGATGACGCGCGGATCGTTTGGCAGTTTCCGCTTTTCGAGCCAACGTTTCCGCAACTCCGGATCGGCAAGAAGCAGTTCGTCGGCATCCACCCGCATGGTTCGTATCTTGAAAGCGTCGAACGGGGGCCTTCCGGCCACACGTCGGCGATGCAGGAGCGGACCGGGCGATGTCAACAAGACCAACGTCAAACCAACCAGCAGCCACGGAAACAGCAGAACGAGCAAACCTAGGGCGGCGACACGATCCAACCAGGGATTGACGGAACGGTAGACGCCGAGGCGAGCATCCGGATTCAAGCGATCACCCCGCGCCAGACCGCTTCCAGACGAGCCGCCGAATCGTCCCATCGGCATTCCCGGACCACCCATTGCCGACCGGACTCCCCGCACGCGCGCGCCCTGTTCGGATTCGCCAGGAGGTCGATTGCCGCCGCAGCGAGCGCATCCGCACCGTCGGCCACGACAACGGACCCGCACGCGACCGCACCTGCGACCGGTGCGGCACATCCCTGGGTCGCGACAACCGGAAGCCCTGCGGCGAGCGCCTCAAGAATCTTGTTCTGCACACCGGCGACGGTGATCATCGCACACAATGCGACATCGGCACCACGCAACACAACCCCCATATCGGGAACATCCGCCAGGATGCGTATCCGCCGCTCCACCGCTTTCCGACTCCAGGCCCGCGGTGGCGCCGCACCGGCAATCCACAACTGCGCATCGGGAATCGTCTCTAGAATCCGCGGCCAAATCGATTCCAGAACCCAATCGACTGCTTCCCGATTGGGAGGGTGGCGCCATTTCCCCGAACAAACCAACACCGGACCCGATTTCTCCGGACCCCCAGAGGAAAAGCCTCCCGCGGGCCAGCCGGATTCCATGCTCCATGGCGAACATTGGGTTCCGCGATCGCGCTCCGTTTTCGTCGCGAATGACGCTTCGACACCGTTGGGAATCACAATCGGGACCGTCGCTGGCGCCAATCCGCGCAGCAGTTCCGCTTCCGCATCGGACGCACAGACCACCGCATCGGCACGGGTCTGCCATCGTCGCTCGAGCACTTCGAGTGCATCGGCCTCGCGGTGTCTCCAGTGACGCGCAACCGGATTACGCGAACGGGATGCCAAACGCCGGTACAAGTCCGACATGCAGTCCACGGCGTCCCAGACGACCGGAATCTCGAGCGACTCCGGCAGGCTGGCGGTACCGCGCAGATGCTCGCAGTGCACCAGGTCCCATCCACCCTGACGGATCAATGACACGACGGCATGTTTCCATCGGCGCTCTTTCCCCCAGGCCACGGTCAACGATTCCCCGATCAATGCCGCTTGTGCCGCCCGATTTCGAGACGACCAACGTCCTACTCGATTCCGGTACAACTCAATACCCTCCGGGCGGGGCCACTCCGGTTCCCCGACATCGAGAGCCAC
>CAZYBA010000553.1:0-1786 GCA_964646105.1 uncultured Armatimonadia bacterium | reverse complement strand
CGCCGCCGATGCTGCCTCGCGCTACGGCACCGACGCAATCCCTAGCCTGGATGCACTGTTGTCCGGGGTCGACGGTGTGGTGGTTTGTTCCGAAAATGTCCATCACAGGGAACTGGTGCTCGCCGCGGCTGCCGCCGGCAAGCCCGTGTTGTGCGAAAAGCCGCTGGCCACGACCCCCGACAATGCCAAAGCGATGGTCGACGCCTGCGCCTGCGCCGAAGTTCCCCTGATGACCGCGTTCCCATGCCGCTTTTCGGCGTCATGGAGCCGATTCAAGGCCATGGTGGAAGCCGGAGAGATCGGAGACCTGCTCGCATTGCGTGGGACCAACCAAGGCATGTGCCCGGGTGGGTGGTTTGTCGACAAGGCCCTCTCCGGAGGAGGAGCGGTGATGGACCACACGGTGCATGTGACCGATCTGCTGCGCGACCTGCTCGGCGACGAAATCCGTGACGTTTACTGCGAATCGGGCGACGGACTGCTGCACGGGGGCTTTGACGATACGGGCTTCCTCACCATGAACTTCGAGAAGGGGCAGTTTGCGACCCTCGACGCGTCGTGGTCGCGTCCCAAGTCGTTCCCGACTTGGGGAAATGTCACCCTGTACGCGGTCGGCACGCTCGGAACGTTGGAGATGGACATGTTTGCCCAGGACGCGGTCCTGTATTCGGATTCGAAGATGCGGGTGATGCACCAGCACTGGGGAAGTTCGATCGACAAGGGCTTGATGGCGGCGTTCGTGGAAGCCGTCCGCACCGGCGAGGTGCCTGCCGGGGCAGCGGACGGCATCGACGGGTTGCGTGCAGTCGAGGTGGTGGAAGCCGCCTACGCGTCCAGCGCCTGCGGCCAACCGGTTGCAGTGCGCCGGCGCTGATCCCGATCGCCCTCTGGCGCTCCGATGCCCCAATCGGCGCAGTTCCTCATCTGCCCTCCGACCGCGATACGCATCGAGGACGGTGATTCACCGTTCGACGACGGGGTTCGTCAACCACTGCCGGATGTGGTGCGGTCGGAATGGGCACGCGTGCTCGAATGGATTGCGCACGAGGCACGTGCGCGCGTCGCGACCCTCTATCCGGACACGCAGTCGCCGCATCTGTGGACAACCGCACGCGCAGGTCTGGTCCATCAAGGAATCGCCATTCCCGCCAGTCCCAGGGAAGAGTTCCGGCGCCAGCAGATCCCGCGGTTTGTCCGGGCCTTTACGGACGCAGGATGTATTGTCGAACCCCTGCCCGAGTCGGTTGCGTTCGCGGGTGCGGTGGACGTGCAGATGGACGATGAAGGCGTCTTGTGGGTGGCGTATGGTCCGTCGACGGATGCGTCGGTTCCTTGGGAACTCGCCGACCGTCTGGGCGGAGAAATCCGATCGCTGACCCTCGCCTCACGACGTTACGGCTTCCTCGAACGAACTCTGCGCGTCTTGCCCGGCCGGCGTCTTCTCTGGTACCCGCCTGGGTTCGATATCGCATCCGCAGATGCTATCCGGTCTGCGTTCCCGGCCAGCCGTCGCAAGGAGATTGAAACCGCGGAAGCGGACAACCTGGCCTGTGCATCGGTGATCCACGGTAACCATCTCCTGATGCCGGCTGCGTCCCCGACGACTCTCGCGTGGCTCAAGGACCAGGGATTCGTTCCTACCGTCGTTCCGCTTCCGGAAATGCGATTCTACGGGGCGTCGGCTTCGACAATTGTCCTGAGGCTCGGTGAATAGAAGGAGGACCGCCTTGCCGGGGTGAATCCCCGAACCATGTCCGAAGCACCTGTTTTGATTTTGCATGGATGG
>CAZYBA010000552.1:0-1786 GCA_964646105.1 uncultured Armatimonadia bacterium | reverse complement strand
CGTCCTGTCGAGCCGCAGTCCCGCCGACTGCCCTCCGGGACCGTGGCAGGGGACACAATGCTTTTGCAGGACAGGCCGGACCCGAATTTCGAACACCGTGTCCTTGTCCGAAGGCCCCTGCGCCGATCCCTCCGAAACAGCCAGCAGCGCCACCGCAAACCAGCGCACCCACCGCATCGTCCTCATGCCAACACCTCGCGGATGACATGACCGTGAACGTCGGTGAGGCGACGGTCCACCCCGTTCACACGGAACGTCAGCCGCCGGTGATCCACCCCCAACAAATGCAAGATGGTGGCATGGACATCGTAATTAGTGGTCGGATTGTCCACCGCTTTCCACCCCCATTCGTCGCTGGCCCCGTAGGAAACGCCCCCTTTTATCCCACCGCCTGCCATCCAGGTTGTAAACGCGTCGGGATTGTGGTCTCGCCCCATGCCGCCTTGACTGCACGGCATGCGCCCGAACTCCGTAGTCCACAAAACAATCGTGTCGTCAAGCAATCCGCGTTCCTTCAGATCTTGGATCAGCGTTGCCGCCGGCAAGTCCATTTCCTTCGCCATCATGGCGTGATCGCGGGGCAGATCCTCATGCGAATCCCAATTCCGGCGCGGAAAGCCATTGTCGGCCCCGCTCCAAATCTGGACGAAACGAACACCCTTTTCGAGCAAGCGTCGTGCGGCCAGGCAGCGCCCGCCGAAGTCCGCAGTCTCCGGACGGTCGAGGCCGTATCGGCGGCGAACCGATTCCGGCTCACGGTTCAGGTCCAGCACGCCGGGGGCGCTGAGCTGCAGTTTCGCAGCCAAGGAATAAGCATCCACCCGGGACTGCAAGCGCGTGTCGGTCGGACGAGCCCGGGCATGCCTACGATTCCAATTGTCCAACAGTCGGCCGGCGGCCGGATCCGTGTGGGTGGAACCGAACGTACCCGATTCCGGGAAAAGATTCCGGATGGGTTTGTCGCCGCCTACACGCACCGCCGTGCCTTGGCTCGACGCCGGGAGGAATCCGGAGCCCCAATTCGCCGGACCGTTCGGCGGCACCCCGCGGCTGTCAGGCAAGACCACAAATGCCGGCAAATCGTCGCACAATCGTCCCAAGCCATGCACAACCCACGCCCCCATGCTCGGGAATCCGGGCAGCACAAAGCCGGTGTTCTGCAGAAATGTCGCCGGCCCGTGGACATTGGAACGGCTGTGCATCGAGCGAATCACAGCCATGTGGTCGGCGCATCCGGCCAGGTGCGGCAACAGATCGCTCACCCACTGACCGGATTGGCCCCGTTGGCGGAATTGCCAGTACGACGGCGTCACAACACCGGGTTGACTCTGAAACAGTTCGACCTTGCCGCCCGGATCGAACTTCCGCCCGCGACGTTCCACCAGCAGCGGCTTGTAGTCGAATGTGTCGACATGGCTGGCGGCACCGGATAGGAAGATCTGGACCACCCGACGCGCTTTCGCCGGATGGTGAAGACCACGCGATGCCCGCTGCGGGTCGTTCTCCGATCCCGCAATCCACGCGAGGGCGGTCTCCCCCAAGATACCCATCGGTCGTCCCATTGCGCGCAACGCCACGGCTGTCTCCTGCCAATCGTCGTTAACGTTTTCCGACGCGCCCGCCCCCACCGAACATCAGGTCGAACATACGCACCGCCGGATCGTCCTCGTTGTCGACAATGTAACCCACAATCGCCACACACATCTCGTCGGTGGTCGCCTCGCCCCAGCCCACACGCCGGGGAATCGGGACCGGTTGCCTCGGATTCGCGGACGAGTTGTCGAAG
>CAZYBA010000551.1:0-1794 GCA_964646105.1 uncultured Armatimonadia bacterium | reverse complement strand
CGATACGATCATCCGCAATCGCGGAAAGAACGGTGCGCACTGTTTGCGTCGACAAGGCGGGCATGTCGCACGGACAAACCATCAAGGCCGTCCGTCCGGGCAGCACGGCCGTTGCACACTGCACCGAATGCAACATGCCCAAATGAATCTGATCGACCTGCACGAATCGTGCGGATGCTTCCCGCGCTGGCGCCGGTTTCGAGACAACCGCCAGCACCTCGTCGCAGCCTGCGTCATGGAAACGATCCAGTGCATGGGCCAGCCAGGTCTTGCCGTCCCATTCCATCAGGGGTTTGCATCGCCCCATGCGTCGCGACTCCCCGGCAGCAAGGACGACCCCGACGATCAAACGTCGACTTCCAGCCCATCGTAGGCGACGTCAAGGCCGTATGCCGCCGCCCGCGCCACCATGTCGTCATGCAGCAATCCGCCGACGGGTCCGATGTGGGTCAGGAAGACCCGCGCCGTGGGATGCAACGCATTGCGGCGCAGCATTTCATCCCGGAAGCGCACACAATCGTCCAAGGACAAATGTCCGTCGTACCCCCCGGCCTGCAACCCGTTGCCGCATTCGAGCGCGACCAAATGCAATCGTGCGTTGTCCAATGCATCCCAGGTGGATTGGTCGTACCACCCTGTATCGGTTGCGTAGAGCAACCGGCGATGGTTTTGTTCAACCACAAAATTCAAGCAAACCTCGTCGGGGATGTGGTGGGAAGGAAGCGGGGTCAATTGAAGTCTACCGATTTGGCATGGCACAAACGGTTGCAGTGTGCGGAACTGGATCGGTGGCGGGTCGAAGAAGTCCTGGACCTCACGGGAAATGCGGGCGACCAACGATTGGGTCGCGTGAATCACCAAGGGTGCCGTACGGTCGGGCGCGAACGTTGGCGCGAGATACTGGAGTTCACGGAGGGCGAAGTGGTCGTCGTGAGGGTGCGTGAACACCAAATCTCCAAGGTCGGCCAGATTCAGTTCAGGGAACCGGTGGACGTTGGCCAGTGCATCGGGAGGCAGATCCACCTGGACGGTGCCGTCGATCAGGACCGAAGAACGCTTTCGAAGATTGCGTCCCCCGAGGCGGCGCGCTTCGAGTTCGACCGGAGACGAACCAAAAAGCGACGGAAATCCCTGTGCGGATCCGGTCCCCAGAAAAAATAGTCTCATCGCGCCGTCAATACGCCTTCGCCCCGTGATTATAACCGACCTGATTGGCACCACGGTGGCAACTGGGTCCCGGAATCGCGGATGGGCACAGCGATATAATTAACAGCCCCCATGGTTAACGTTCTTCTGGCCCTGATCGCCTTGCTTTGCGCTGCAATTCAAGGCAATGCGACCCCTCCGGTCGTCTCGGGCCGCGAGAACCGGCCCGTGATCGCCATGGCGGGTTTCGCGCTCTGCCTGGGCTGTGTGGCTGGATGGTTTCTCACCCGGGACATCTTTCCGGCCCGGGTCCCGCCGATCTTGTGGTTGTTCGTCTCGCCTTGGGTGCACGCCGACCCGTTTCACCTGACTGCCAATCTTTGCGCGATCCTCCTGATTTCCCCCCCTCTCGAGCGAGCCGTCGGTTGGAGGCAACTGGTGCTGGTGTACGCGGCCGGGACCTTCACCGCATCGCTGGTGCACCTGATTGCCTCCGGTCCCGAGGCGATTCCCCTGGCCGGAGCGAGTTCGGGTATTCACGCGATGTTGTGCACCCATGCCGTGCGATTCCGGCATGTGAGGATCGGCAATGGAACCATGTATCGGCCGTCCGTGGCCCACGTGGCGCTGCTTTCGATCGCCGCCACC
>CAZYBA010000550.1:0-1796 GCA_964646105.1 uncultured Armatimonadia bacterium | reverse complement strand
CGTCCTGGACAAAGCCGAGATCACCTGCCCGCAGATACCGCCGGTTCGGATCCCCATCGGGCAGCGTCCAGCCGAAAACGGCCGCGGTCTCGTCGGGTTTTTGCCAGTACCCGGGGGCCACCGCCGACCCCGCCACCCAGATCTCGCCGAGCTCTCCGCCACGGACCGTTTTCAGCGTTTCTCCGTCGACGATGCGCACGTCGGTGTCGTCGTACCAGCCCCCGCAGGCGGTGAGCCGCACATTGCGGTTGTCCACCCGCCGGTCGACGGAGTGGAGGGACTCAACCCCGCCTGTCGCAGTCACCATCAGAGTGGCTTCGGCGAGACCATACGCCGGGCAGAGAGTCGTGTTCCTGAGACCCCAGCGGGCGAAGCGGGTGACGAAGGTTTCCATCAGCTCGGCTCGAACCGGCTCGGCTCCACACGTGGCGATCCACCACGAGCTGAGGTCCAGTCCCTCAAGGTCATCATCGGTCACGACCGAGAGGCAGTACTGGAATGCGAACGCCGCCGCCGCCGCATGCGTAATCCGAAGGGTGGAGATGGCGCGCAGCCAGCGCCCTGGATCCCTCAGGAATGCTTTCGGCGTCATCAGAAAGATCGGCGCCCCGAGAACCAGCGGCCGCAACAGCCCCTCGACCAGTCCGAAATCGTGGGTGTGAGGCATCCAGGTGAGGACGCGGTCGTGTTCCCTGTACCCCATGATATGTTGTGCCGCCCGGATGTGACCCAGCACATTCCCGTGGGTGATGATCACCCCCTGCGGCGATCCGGTCGAGCCCGAGGTGTATTGCAGGTAGGCCACGGTGTCGGGGCGGGGGCTCGGCAAAGTCTCGGGAATTCCGGAACCGGGCTCATCGGCCAGAATCACCACCCCCGGCAGGCTCTCGGGAAGGGTGTCTGCGATCGGCTTCGCCGTGATCACCAGCCGGGCGTCGGCGTCGGCAGCAATCGAGCTGAACCGCGGGGCGGCCCGGCGACCGCGCACCGCGTCCGGGACGGGGAGCGGAACCGCGATCATCCCGGCGTACAGGCAGCCGAGAAAGGCGGGCAGAAACAGCAATCCTTCGGGAAGAATCACCAGCACACGATCACCGGCAACCCCCCCCGCGTCGTGGAGGGCCTTCGCAATCCGCAGGGCCCTGGTTTTGACATCGCTCCGCGACAGGATCCCGTCGATGGTTGTTCCGTCACGCAGAAATGTCAGCGCCGGATCGCCTGGGGCTTCCTTGACCCGCTCTTCGAACAGCGAGAGCAGCGTCTGGTCCTGGCCCAGCGATCCCGGAGGGTGGACGAGACCAGCGGTGGCGGACAGATTCTCAGGCAGGGGGGGCATGGAGGGAACAGGGAAGGCGGACATCGCGTATCGGGTGGCTCAACCTGACCGGGGTCGGTCCTCAGGGATTCGAATAGAGTTGTTTTCGAACCTCGTCAGCATTCGCAATCACCGCTTCGTACTCGGCCTGCGTGTAGGTCCGATTGTCGTTGGGAGTGTATCCGAGGAACGTCAGGTTGGTGGGACGGGGTATCTGTCCGCCTGTCTGCACCTTCAGATCCCGAATGTAGAACTCGGGATCGGTACGGTAGATTTCGAAACGCTCCGGATGCTGTGGGTCGTGATAAAGGTAGACTGGCTCCTCTTCGGCGGGAATGCAATTGCAGTGGATGGCAATCCGTACCTCCGGGGATTTGTTCGGAGACGACCAATGGTGGAGGGAGTCATCAAAGATCACCGCCTGGCCGGGACGGGACGGAAGAGGCTGCGAGTATTTCCTGCGCAATTCCGCCTCATACTT
>CAZYBA010000549.1:0-1801 GCA_964646105.1 uncultured Armatimonadia bacterium | reverse complement strand
AACCCGAAGACAGAGATTGCGACACTGAACACGAGCGCGGCCGGCTCGGGTGCGGGGGTTCCCAGCAACGCCCACCGCAATCCTTCGATGTACCCGGTGATCGGGTTGGCCAAGATGACCCACCTCAGATTGCCCTCGAACAAACGCGCAGGCAGCACGATCGGCGACGCCCAAAACAAAAATTGAACCATCACCGGGACAATGTACTGAATGTCGCGAAAACTGACCGAAAGCGCAGAAAAAACCATACCGCAGGCCAAGGCCAACAGAATCATCCCCGAGATGAACAACGGGGCCGTAAGCAAGGCGACCGTGGGCGCGATGCCATGCACCACCATGATCACCGCCATCACGGAAACCGAAACCGCGAGGTCCAGAAGTACCCCGGGAACCACGGAAACCGGCAGCACCATCCGCGGAAAATAGACGCGGGACACCAATTGCGAATTGCCCAGGAGGCAGTTGCCGGACTTGGTCAACGTCGATTGGAAAACAGTCCAGCCGAGAAGACTGGCGAACGAGAACGCGATCGCGGGCACTCCGCTGGTGGGGATCTTCGCCACCTTGCTGAACATCGCGAAGATAACCGCCCCGAGCAAGGGCTGTAGTACCACCCACGCCACACCCAGCGCGGTTTGCCGGTAGCGCAGTTTCACGTCGCGGGTCGCGAACGCGATCACCAACTGGCGGTAGCGCCACAGTTCAGCGAAATCAATGCCCGCGACACCGCGGGAGGGGCGGATGTGGGTGACGAGACGGGAGTCGGACATTGGGGATCAGCAGGAGCCAGTCGGGGCTAGGCCCCGTCCGTACAGCTCAGGGCCTCATCGAAGGCCGCGCGGACCCAGCAAGTATACCATGGAGCCGGACGGTATAATCCGGCCGGTGAACACATCGCGGCGCGTTCCGTGGCTGCTCTTGCTTGTCGCAGGCGCGTTTGTACTGCGCACATGGGGCATCGCCTGGGGCTTGCCCGACCAGTACCGTGCATGGTCGTTCCACCCCGACGAATCGCAGGTCCTGGTGGCCGCGTTGGACCTCGATCTTTTCGCAGCGCGTTTGGACTCCGGATTCTACAACTACGGGCAAGGCTACCTGCTCCTCGTCGGAACTCTGGCGCATCTCCTCGAACGGTTCGGGCTGATCGGTACGATTCCGGCGGATATGCCTCCTCCGCCCGGCACCCTCCTGCTGGCTCGACTGGTCACAGCAGTCCTCGGTACGATCTCATGCGTCCTGATCCAGACGACCGGATCCCGTCTCCACAGTCCGACCGCCGGATGGGTTGCGGCATGGATCTGGGCTGTCTCGCCGCTTGGAGCCCAACACGCACACTTCGCCACGGTGGACGTTCCCGCCGCAGCAGCCGTCTGCCTGGCGCTCTATTTCACGTCCTGCTGGCAGGGCGAACGAAAGGCGACTTGGCTGGCGGCGGCAGGGATGGCAGCAGGATTCGCCGGGGCGGTCAAGTACAACGCGGGCCTCGTAGTGCTCGCACCGATGGTCGCGGGAATCCTCCCTCGTCCCCGACGACTCGGACCGTTGATCGGCCTGTGTACCGGTACGGCAGCCGGATTCCTGCTGGGTTGCCCGGGAGCGCTCGTCAATACGAAACGATTCCGCGAAGACCTCCTCTTCGAAGCCACCCACATGGGTGCCGGCAGCGAAAACCTGTTCCTGGGAACCGCGCCGGGATGGGCCCACCATGCGTTGGTGAACCTCCCTTGGGCCCTCGGCCCCATCCTGGCAATCTGCACCCCCCTTGCGCTCGCCGTCGTCGTTCGACGGCGATCCCCCGCCG
>CAZYBA010000548.1:0-1808 GCA_964646105.1 uncultured Armatimonadia bacterium | reverse complement strand
AGACTGCTTCAAGAGATCCCGCAGGCCCTCGAGTGCGGTCGGATCGGAGTCCGAGGCGCTCCATCGGAAGTGGACATTGCCTTGGGCGTCCATGAGAAGCGCCATCAGTGTCTGTTCCGTATCGAAGTCGAAGAGGGAAAGGTCGACACCTTTGATGCTCGTGAGGCGAACAGGAACGACAGCCGTCGCCAGAAGGCGGGCCAGTTCGGGATCCTGAGGACGCACAACCTGTGCGTCAACCTTGCGGCAGGCCTTTCAGCGTTCGCACCGGAAGACGACAAAGAGTGGTCTTCCGGTCAGACGGGCTTCGCGGCGGGCGCTCTCCCAATCGGCGCGCCAGGGAATGTCGACCGAACGTGGTGCGGAGCCGATCGTCGAGAGTGCCAGCGCCGGCAGGGCGTAAAGAGCGGACCATTTTGCGAGCATGGTGTGGTGGCCTTTCAACCGGCGTAGATGCCGAGCCAAGGGGACGTGTACAGTGTGGGACGATTACCCTTGACACCGCGTCCGGAGATCTCGACGACTCCGCCGGTGCGTTCCATGACGGCTTCGGCGAGGTTTTCACAGAGGTTGCGGTCCGAGTTTCCGGGGCCGAGTGCCTCGATGACATAAACCCAGCCGCCGCGTCGCGCGATCGGGCGGGCGGTGGGATGGTTCGGTGCCGGATTGCGCTCGTCGAGGGTTACCAGCGACAGGCGCACTCCGTTGCCGCGCGATGACGACAAACTGACGAAGCGCAATGCGGGGCCGTCGACCGTGAGCTGCAGGTCGGCCAATCCGCTCGCCACTTTGGCAGCCTCGTTGAATTCCGCATCGGTGACACCGGGAACAAACCCCCGGCCCGCGAGGTCGTCCGCAAGTTCGGCGGGGACCAACGGATCCTTGGCGGCGGTCCAGACGCGCGCGACAGCCGTATTGCGGCGCACAACGTCTCCGGTTGATTTCACATTCTCGGGGGTCATCTCGGCAAATCCTCGGCGCAGGGCATTGTCGGAAGCATCCGATCGGCCGGGCGCGGCACGCTTATTCTACGCTAGGGAAAACACGCGGCACGTTCTCCTCGGGCATGTCCGGCCGCGATACACTAGGCCGTTTCGGAGCACGCCGTGTCAAACCCCGACGAGTCAGCCGTTTTTGGTGCGATTGTCCTTGCCGCCGCCCCGGCGGACGTCTCTCCGACCGACCCGGATCTGTATGGATTGGATCGGTACGGGCTGCCGTTGCACGGGTGGGTCTTGCGGGCGGTGCGAGACGCCGGGATCCGGCATTGCATCGTCCTGCATGACGGATGCCTCGCGTCCCAGTCCGCACAATGGATGCATCGTTTTCCCGAGGTGCAGCTGCGGGACATTCGCGACCTGGGCCCCGACGCAATTCCCGAATTGATCGGAATCGGCTCCGAATGCGTTCTGGTGCTCGATGCCAATCGTCCGGCGTTGCGCAGCGCGGATATTGAATTGCTGACGATCGGGTGCAGGGGTTGCACGCCGACGGCTTTGGCCGGCATCGGCCTCCCCTCCAGCGGTGGGGCATCGTTGTCAGTCGACACGGAGAAGGCCGACTGGGCGGCTGCCTGTCTCGACGCCGCCTCCGCGCAAGCGGCCCTGAGCCGATTGATGTCCCGCGGTGCTTCGCGCCTTGCTGTCAATTCCATCGTTCGGAATCTTCTTGACGACGGAACGGCTGTTGACCCTGTCCTAGCGCGCGAATCCTGGAAAGTCGGTGCGGTCGAAAGCCTTTCCGATTGGGTGGAAGTCGGCGACGGTTCGGCGGCCGGGCATTTGACGTACCTGGGCGACGCAGCGGTG
>CAZYBA010000547.1:703-1814 GCA_964646105.1 uncultured Armatimonadia bacterium | reverse complement strand
GGGAGACCATGTTCCTTCCGGCAGTGCCGCCCCAAAACGGCCAGTCGGCAGTCGCGGCTACCGCGGCCGGAAGGCCGCAGGCGAGCGCCAGCGCAGGGATCAATCGTCTAGTGGAATTCTTCATGGCTTTTGGTTCGGAACGATTTCGATGTTGTCAATATAGACCTTGAACAGACTCTGCGGCGCAAATCCGAACAAGCCCGGGGAGCCGTTGCGGTGCGCGATCCGATGCGGTACTTCCAACGTCCATTTCTCCGGTTCGGTTTCATCGCGTTTCCACGCCTTCGCGCGAACCACGCCCGAACCGTCCTTGGCGACATCCACCCGGGTCTTGATGCGGTACCAGACCTTGGGCTGGATCTTGAAGGGGACAGTCGCCTTGATGCGCTCCTGATTGGAGTTCACTTCCATCTCCTGTGCGTTGCCGTTCAGGATGATGTAGTACCGCTGGTTGATGACACCCACTGTGGACAACGTCCGCCGATTGCCGTCCGTCATCACATCGGCCGTGAACGTGTAGTCGGATTCGTCGGGATGCCCCAGAAACACCGTCGCCCTCTGGAAGAAAATGTTGTCCAGAGTCTTTGCGAACACCTTGTTGCCGTCGAGTTCACGGATGTCGAACTTGAACCGGGCCCCGATCCATGGAAGCGGGGGATAGGCGAATTTGTCCACAGGATTTCCAGGAGTGGTTTCCGCGATCGGGAATCCTTCGAAATTCTCCTTGAGCGGCAGCTTTGGAATCACACGCCCGCGCATGGTCCCGGTCACGCCCTCGAAAGAGGCTTGGAACGCTCCCGCCGACGGTTTGGCATCGGGCGACGCAACCAACGTCGACTTCGCCGCGAAGGCCGCATCGATCTCGCTGCGCACGCGGGCAGTCGGGGGAATGTACTTCGCCCAAGTCACCTTGCCGGGATCGATCGTGCCTGTTACATAGCCGTTGACATCGATTCCGCGCACCGTGAAGTTGGCCGACTCGCCAGGCCGCAGCATGACTTCGGAGGGAATCACCTGGAGCGCCACCATCTTGCCGGCGGGCGCAGACTTCAGGGACGCTCGGTACGCACGTACCTCGGGCCCATCGGTGGCTTTCACTCCCGGATTGTCA
>CAZYBA010000547.1:0-693 GCA_964646105.1 uncultured Armatimonadia bacterium | reverse complement strand
GCCGTTCCACACGGACGGAGCTCCGATGCAACGGCCCGCCAACTGAACCTTGGCCAACTCTTCCCCACCGTTCGCGCCAGGGCGAACAATGTAGAAAAGGCCGTTCTGCATCGGCACGTACAGTTTTCCGTCGGCGTAGAGCGGCGACGCATGCAGCTGGTCGGGGGCCAGTTTCATCTGCCAAACCACTTTTCCGGTGTCGGCATCGATGGACGCCAGCTGCCCCGTCTTCGTGGTTTGGTAGATTCGATTTCCAACCACCACGGGAGAACTCGACACCGCCGAAACATCATTGCGCCAAACTTCGGACGTCCGATCCAGAAGCGGGGGACCCGTCTCCGCCTTTTTCGGCGACGCATCCATCCGAACCGCCGTCATCCGACCCGCGTCGGACGCATCCAAGTTCTCGTCCGCGTGAACCACCACCACGGCGCCCTTGTACAGGGCAACGGTCGCATTCATGCCGCCGGCCGAAATCGGATATCGCCAAAGCGTCTCTCCGGTGCGCGCGTTGATGCATACCGTACTACCGTCGCCCGTGGCTGTGTACAACACCTGCTTGCCTTCGCGCAGTGCGAATATGGGTGCCCCAAATGTGTTGTCTTTCGGTGCGATCCCCGGACTGCTTGACCAAACCAACTTGCCGGAGCGCTTGTCGAACGCATAGAGGCGGTCCATCGCCGCGCCGTCGGC
>CAZYBA010000546.1:0-1814 GCA_964646105.1 uncultured Armatimonadia bacterium | reverse complement strand
CTCCCCGACGGCGCAGGCAATCCACATGTCGCGAAGGTGAAGGCACAGGCTGCGTCGGAAAACGCCGATGTCGTGGTGATCAGCGCGCGCATCGAGGCCGAACTCTCCGACCTGGATCCCGCGGAATCCGCCGAATACCTGGAGTCGATGGGCCTGCACGAACCCGGGCTCAACCGTCTCGTACAGGTCGCCTACAAGATGCTTGGCTTACGAACCTTTCTCACCGCCGGCGAAAAGGAAGTGCGCGCGTGGACCATCCACGCCGGCGACCGTGCCCCGCAGGCAGCCGGTGTCATCCATTCCGATCTTGAAAAAGGGTTTATCCGCGCCGAAGTGATCGACTGGGGCAAACTGGTGGAAGCGGGTTCCATTCCGACCGCCAAGGAATCCGGCTGGGTGCGTGTCGAAGGCAAGGACTATGTGGTCCAGGACGGCGATGTCATGAACATACTGCACAGCAGCTGATCCCGAAGTCATTCAACGAACAACGGGCCCGCCTTTTTCGGCGGGCCCGTTTTTCCGGGAGGCAAAGCAGACAAGCCATCGAGTTGTCCGTGGTGGATCCTGCGCCTACTAACGTACTGTTCGTTCAGAAACGCCCCGGCGCCAACAGTTCCATCGGGAAGTCCACCGGCGTGCCCGAGATCAATCCGGCCATTACCTCTCCAGTGACGGGACCAAGCGACAAGCCCATCATGGCGTGGCCCGTTGCCACCCAGGCCCCGCTCAAGCCCGCGACCGGCCCGAGATAGGGCAGACCATCGGGGGAACACGGCCTCAGACCACTCCAGACTGGAACTCCCCGTAAGTCGTCGGTGCGAAACTTCGGGAAGTAACGCGGGACCGATTTGCGTATCCCGTCAACGCGGCGTTCGTTCACCGAAAGATCGTTCCCGGCAATTTCCATGGTCCCGCCGATTCGCAAGGTGTTTCCCATGGGAGTCACCGCGACACGGGCCTCCACGAGGATAGAGCACAGGCGCGGCAGCTGGGGCGGCGCGGACAATGTCATGCTGTATCCCTTGCCGGCCTGCATCGGCAAGCGTAGGCCCAGGCCCCGTGCCATGGCAGGCGACCACGCACCTCCCGCAACCACGAAATGGTCGCCTCCGAATGCGCCTTGGGTGGTGACCACCTCCGCCACACGACCCGACTGGATCGACCAGCCGATGGCCTCCGTTTCCCACACAAATGTCGCCCCACCCCGCTGGAGTTCGCGGGTCGCAGCGGCCACAAAGCGTCCGGGGGACAAATGGCAGTCCTTTGGGAAGAACACGCCGCCAGCGACCGACAGATCGATGTCGGGGTCCAATTCTCGCAGACGATCTGAAGACACGGTCTCGGCCGGAATTCCCAATTCGCGTGCCCGCGCACCGAAATGAGACTCCTCCTCGAGGGTCGATGCCTCTTTGCAGAGCATCAACAACCCCCGTTGCGTCAAACCAAAGTCGTCGTCCAAGGAACGCGAAAGTTCCTCGTACAAGGTCCGGCTGCGCAAGTTCAGATCCCGCAACACACCGACCGAACGGTCCACATGGGACTTGGTGCACGAGCGCATGAAGCGCCAACCCCATCGAATCAAGTCCGGAGACAGACGTGGGGAAAGGGCGAACGGGCTCTCGGGATCGGCCAACCGTTTGAGGCCGTAGGCGACCATGCCCGGCGCCGCCAGCGGGACAAAGTGGCTGGGAACAATCATTCCCGCATTGCCCAGTGAACAACTGTCGTGTTCCGGAGCGCCGCGCTCGACCACCGTGACCTGCCAACCGGCGCGCTGCAGGTAGAGCGCCGTCGACAAGCCGATCACCCCGCCT
>CAZYBA010000545.1:0-1824 GCA_964646105.1 uncultured Armatimonadia bacterium | reverse complement strand
GGTTTGGTTGCCGACCCCGTCCTTCGCCACTGGCTCGACGTGGTAGGCGCGACAGTCGCAACCAAGACCGATGGCGCCTTGATTCCGAGATTTGTTCTGGTGGACAGTGCGGTGATCAATGCGTGGTCGGTCCCGGGCGGGACGGTCGTGGTTACTCGCGGATTGCTTGAGTCGGTGGATTCCGACGATGCGTTGGCAACCGTGCTCGCACACGAGTGCGGTCACGTTTCCCGGCGCCACGCTTGGAAGCAGATTTACGAAAACATCGGAGTCCTGGCGTTGCTGGGGCAACTGCGTTCGTATGGATCGGACTTCGGGAAGTTCGGGATGGTTGCCAACGTGGTTCGCGCGCTCGGCAGAAGTCGCTCGATGGAGAGCGAGGCCGATCGGGTTGGGTTTGGCATTTCCCGTTCGGCAGGATGGGATCCGCGGGCTTTCCTGTCGTTTGTCGGCGACGGTGGTCCGATGGGGCCGGTTTGGTTGTCCAGCCACCCGTCCGGGCGCACCCGACAAGAATCCATTGTCCGCCTTTTGGACCAGGAAACGATTCCTGGCGGAAATCCCGCACGTCCGCCGGGGCTTTCGCGTTGGAAACCACTGCCTCCGTTGCCGATTGCTCCGGATCCGCAGGGACGTCGGGCCCGGCTGATGGGAGTTGGTTCGGCGGTCCGGTCTCGGTTGCGTGGCGCCGGGCTCGAATCCGAGTTGGGGGGTGTGCTTCCGCAGTCCCTTTTGTTGACGACCGATGTAACCAACCCCACGCATTTGGTCTTGTCATCACGGGCGTGGATGGTTCAGCAGAAACTGAACGATTCGGCGGCGGGCTTGTCGCGGATCGTCGCGGTGGCACCTGCCGTTTGGGATCGTCTGGAGGCTGCGACGCCGGTTGAGGCTGCGGTGGGGCGTGGAGAGTTGGAACTGGCGATGGACCGGAGCGGGTGGGTGTGCGAACGTCTGTCGGCGGCGCGGCGTGCCACCGCCTTGGTCCTTGCCAACGTCAACCTGCGGGGATTGCCGTCGCGCCGATTTTCCGGAATGGCAGCCGAGGTCGCGGTTCAGGAGGGGTTGTTGCGGCTTGCCGAGGCTGTGCTCGCCGAGGTGAATCGTGAGATCGATCGGAGCTGGACCCTGGTTTCGCAGGCTCGGATTCGCGCGTACTCGGCTCGCGTCGGTACACTGGCCGGAACCAATCGTGTCAGAATTGCGTGGCTCGCGGCTGGGTTGCAACGGCGATCGGGCGAAATTGTTGGCACCGTGGATTCGGCGGATGGTCTGGTGCGTTCGGCGCTGGCGGCGTCCCTGGGATTGGCTGCCCGCGAGGTCGCCGGGTTGCCGGGCTTTCCCGATACGGCGTCGGCAGCCGGACGGGCCGGAGTCGCGCCGACCGTTGCGTTGCTGTTGCGGCTGATGGTGCTGGATGCAGAACGGGAATGGGAGTGAACGAGTGATGGTGCGGCGTGTTCTTTGGGTCATGGTCCTGCTCGGGGTTGTGGCGGGCCTGTACGGCGCGGCACGTCGATTCCAGGTGGAGATGCGCAATCGTGCGGTCGAAATCGCTGTCGATTTTCAGGAAGTGCGCGAGATTGCGGCGGCGTCCGGCAAGGGCGTGCCGGAGGTTCTGGAACGGTTTCGCGGCGCCGGTGTGAATTCGGTTCTGCTCGCGGAGGACTCTTTGGAGTCGCTGTCGGACCAGGGGGATGTATCGGTGGTTGCCGATGCGCTGTCGACCACGATGCAGTTCCACGACGATGGGGTCCGGCGTCGGGTTCTGGACGCGATGGCGATGCGTCCCGAATTGCGGCAGGCTTCCCTCCAGTCGGACGG
>CAZYBA010000544.1:0-1830 GCA_964646105.1 uncultured Armatimonadia bacterium | reverse complement strand
GACAGGCCAGGAAAACTTCATGAGGAGGAAACAGCGGCGCCCGCAGGATGCGGGCGCCGCCGGTCAGGAACCTAGCGTTCCTCGTTGCGCTCGATCTTCCGACGACGCGACGCCTCAGCACGGCGGCGCTTGTCGCTCGGCTTCTCGTAATACTCGTGGGCGCGGGCGGCCTTCAGGACTCCGTCCTGCTCCAAGACCTTCTTGAAGCGCTTCAGAGCCGCTTCCAACGCCTCGCCCGGCTTGACGATAACTTGTGCCATGTGGTTTCACCCCCCTCACGTGGTCTCATCCGACAATACGGATGGATGGCGACACGCAATCCTGAACTCGTTCGCACCAGGCTAGACCGACGGGACACGGACATTGCCGGCGCATTCTACCGGGACCAGCGTTTCGGGGCAAGCGCCGTTGCGCTCCCGCCGGCGAAGCAGGCAATTCGACGCACAGCCCCTCACGCAAACAGTGCACGCGCCATCCCCACCGCCACCGGCAAGTCCACCGCAAATCCGTGCCACAAGACCAATTCCCACAACGACGCCCCGCGACGACGGAGGCACTCCCCCCAGAATCCTCCCAAGGCGATCGCAGGCACCGCAACCGATACCCCCCAAACCGGAAACAACACGGAAACCGGAGCAGCATGCCACACCCCGAAACACACCGCGGGGAACCCGATGCCAAACCAACCAACCGGCCGACGTTCACGGAACCAACCGGCAACCGCGCCACGCCAGAACCATTCCTCGACCAGCGGATTCACCAGGCTGAAGTACGGCACCAACCACCAAAGAACGGAACGCGTAACCCCCACCTGTTTCAGCGCACCCGCCAAAGAACTTCCGCCGACCCCGGCCGCAACACCAGCCCCACCCGCATTCCACAGGGCCGCAGAGGCCACGCAGCCGATCCCCAGCGGAATCCAGATCGGATAGACAAACCGTCGGCCGACTCCACCCCGCACTCCGACGCAAACGATTCCCGCCACACACCAAAGATGGTACGCCGCAAACGCCGGCAGGACCCCCCCCGAGTGCAACGCCCATGCCACCAACGGTCCGGGAAACAGCATCCACACCCACGGAGAACGCAAAAGGAAAGCGACGGTAGCCGAAGCCACCGTCGCCGCAGAACGCTCCTGAATCACGTCAGAAAAGCGCGACTTCCGTTTCCTTGTCGAACACATGTGCCGCTTGGGTGTCGATGATCAAGTCGACCGGCGCGCCTTCCTTGGCGACCGTCTCTGCCTCGACCTCCGCCACCAAGTTCAACGAGCCCGCATGCAGGAACAACGTGCACACCGCTCCCATGGGTTCGATGACCTCCACCTGGAAACGGACCGCAGAGCCCTTGCCCTCGAACGATGTCGCCACGGATTTGTCGTGAATGTCCTGGGGACGGATCCCGAAGACCACCTCACGCCCGTCGTAAGCCGCCAGCTTTTCCCAACGGTCCGCAGGCAATTCCACCTTGAACTCGCCGCAATCCAGCACCGGAGTCTCACCCGAACGCCCCACCTTGGCAGGGATGAAGTTCATCGACGGGGTACCGAGGAAGCCCGCCACAAACATGTTGACCGGATGATGGTAGAGCGTGAGCGGAGCGTCGCACTGCTGCAAAACCCCGTCCTTCATTACCGCGATCCGCTGGCCCATCGTCATCGCTTCCACTTGGTCGTGGGTGACATAGATGGTGGTGACCTTGAGTTGGCGGTGCAATCGGATCAGGTCCGCACGCGTCTGCACACGCAACTTCGCGTCCAAGTTCGACAACGGTTCGTCCATCAGGAAGACCTGGGGCTCGCGCACAATGGCACGCGCCAGAGCCACCCGC
>CAZYBA010000543.1:1568-1841 GCA_964646105.1 uncultured Armatimonadia bacterium | reverse complement strand
CGCCAGCGAAAACAAAACGTCACGGAAAGCGCCTGCGCCGGTCCCCGGTTTTTATCGGGGAAACACGCCCGACAGGAGAAGTCGTGCATTATGTCGCGCCGGACTGGGAAGCCAATCCCGCCATGCTCGACGGTCTGCGTGGATTCGAACGCCTGACCCGGGGATTAGCCCCCGTTGATCCGAGCGGCCGTGCTATCGTTCGGGTTTGTCTTCATCCATCCGATGGCGGATGGGAACGGACGCATTTCGCGTTTTCTTGTCAACGATACCCTG
>CAZYBA010000543.1:0-1558 GCA_964646105.1 uncultured Armatimonadia bacterium | reverse complement strand
GCGTCGCGACGGCGCGGTTCCGTCGCCCCTCATCCTCCCCATCTCGTCGACCATAACCCGTTCGATCGCCGACTGGGTCGCCTACGACCGAGCGTTGGAGCAGTTCTCGCGGCCGTTCATGCGCCGGTACACCACCGCCTGCGCATTCGGCAAAACCGTTGTCTGCGCCGATGGAATCCAGACCAATTTCCAAATCAACGCTCCGATGACTCGGAAAACTCCGATATCCTGACCGTATGAAGGCAAGTCCCCTGCAACCCAAACGAACGAGAAACTCCACCCTGTCGATGCGTTTGACATCGGCCCAGCGGGACTCAATCCGAGCGGCGGCGCAACGCCAGAACCTGTCTGTCAACCGGTTTGTCTTGGAGGCGTCCCTTGCCGCGGCGGACCGGGAACTCGCCGACGAAGGACACTGGGCGTTGCCCGCGGCGGAATTCGACTGGCTCTGCCGGCTCATGGATGCGCCACCCGTGGATTTGCCCAACCTTCGGGCCGAGTTGGCGAAAACGCCTCCTTGGGAAAGTTAGCGATTCCGAAAACCCAGGCCAGTTTCCCTCAAAACAACGTCCGCTGGACCGCGGTCCCGCCGGGGCGGTGCAAGAGCGACGGCGTGTCGCGGCCGGCAATGTCGGTGGCCGCCGGGGACGCCCGCAAACCCGCCGCCTTCCAAGTCGATTCCCATTCCTTGCGCACCAATGCCGGCGTGTTGTTCGTTTCCGACAAGTGCGCCCACCACACCGCGGTCGGCCCGTGCTCCGATGTATGCGCCAACACCCACTCCGCCGCGCTGCGGTTGTCGAGGTGGCCGTCCGCCGACAGGATCCGACGTTTCAACGAGACCGGGTAGGGGCCCAGACGCAGCCGCTCGATATCGTGGTTCGCCTCCACCACCAGCAGCTCGCACCCCACCGCCGCCGCCCGCCATTCCGGCGTGATCACCCCGGTATCCGTCGCCAATGCAACCGCATGGCCCCGCCATTCCACCCGGTACCCGCACGGCTCCGACGCATCGTGCGACACCGCGAAACTGCGCACCACAAACGGCCCGACGGATATCTCGTCGTTGCGCAACACGGTCCGCGCCGGTGGGGAACGTCGTAACGAATCCGCACGCACCAACGCCCCCAATGTTCCCGATGTCGACACAATCGGGGTTTTCCAACGGCAGGCCAGCGGGATGGCGGCCGCGATATGGTCGCCGTGCTCGTGGGTCACACAGATTCCGTGCAGGTTCTCCGGCCCGATCCCCCGTTCGTTCAGGTACCCCCGCAACGTCCGCACCCCGATCCCGGCGTCCAGCAGCAAACCGCCCTCCGGAGTGGTAACCAAGACACAATTGGCGCTCGAACCGGACGCCAGGCAGTGGACCGCGAACCCGTCGCCGACTGTCATGTCACGCAGGTCCCCAGCCGCCCCCGCCCGGAGTTTCCACCACCAACCGGTCCCCCGCGTTGGCGTCCACCGCGTCGGGATTCACCGCCGTCGTGCCGTCGGTCCGGTGCAGCACATGACGCCCGACGGCACCGTCCCCGCCCTCGGCGCGTCCCCGCGGTGC
>CAZYBA010000542.1:0-1841 GCA_964646105.1 uncultured Armatimonadia bacterium | reverse complement strand
CGGAAAGTGCGTCCGCGGGGATGGCGGCCCCGCCGGGCACCACCACATCGAGGACCGTCACAATTCCGCGGGCTTGCGCGTCGGCGAAGAGTTTTCCGAGCGCGGGACCGTTGATTGCGGGGAGGATGAGGTAGCCCCCGACATAGAGGATCTTGGTGTCGTCGGTGATGGCGGCGGCGATGTCGTCGGTGGTGAGGTGGGCGTTGGCCCCGAACGTGTGAATGAAGCGTCGGTCTTCGCCGATCACCGGCAGGACGACGGTTTTGGAGGTGCCGGCGGCTTCGGTGCGGACAATATGGGACGTTTCGATGCCGCGGTCGGCGAGGGTGCGGGTGAGGAAGTCGCCGTAGAAGTCGTTGCCGACCGGCCCGACCACTGCGGTGTGGACGCCGAGTTTGGCGAGGGACGTTGCCACGTTGGCGGCGCAGCCTCCGGTGGCGAGCAGGAAATCATCGGTGGCGAGGAGTTGTCCGGCAACCGGAAGTGCGGGGAGCGGCGGGGTGAAGATGTCGGCGACCAGAATGCCGGCGCAGAGCAGGGATGGGGTCGTGACGGGCATGATCGGTGTTCCTATGGGTTGTGCGGGATCGGGCATTGATCCGCGGGGTGCCGTTGTTGACGATGAATTTGGTTCGGGCCTAGGCAGGGTGCGGGCGTTGGTCGGCCTCGTCCTCGGCAAGGATTTCGCGTCCCAGGGCGAGGGGTGCCACCAGGATGTCGACAATGCCGGTGCGCAGGGCTGCGCGGACTGCCACCGCCTTGCCGGCTTCGGAGGCGATACCGACCACGCACGGGATGGCGCGTAGGTCGTGTTCGGAGAGTCCGATGACCCGGTCGTGGACCCCTTGGTCGACCATTTTGCCGTCCTTGTTGAAGAAGTTCCCGAGGATATCTCCGACCGCCTTGGCGTTGCGCAGCCGTTCCATGTCGTGCGGCGGAACACAGCCGATGCGTACCACGGCGCTGTCGGATTCGGCGTCCCCGATCCCGACCACCGCGATATCGGCGCGGCGTGCGCGTGTGAGGGTTGCCTTGACATCGTCGTGGGAGAGGAACGAATCGCGGACCGAGGGACTTTCGGCGAACGCGGGGGCGTAGAGTTCGATACCGGTGCCTCCCAGGCGTGCGGCGAATCGTCTGCAAATGTCGTTGGAGTTGATGCGGGAGCCGATCAAGGGCGACCCGCCGATCGCGGAGACCACCAGAGTGTCCCCGCCGGGTCGTTCCGACATGGCGTCGGCGACGGATGCGACATTGCGTCCCATCCCGACTGCGACCGTGTGGTTGCGTCGCAGGAGTCGGGAGACACAGGCGGCGGCGGCGGCTCCGGTACGTGCGCGGTCGCGTTCAGGGTCTTCGGCGGTGGGAGTGAGGATGGCCTGCCGGAGTTTGTAGCGGCGTGCCAAGGTAAGTTCGACTCCGGGGTCCCCGCCGGGCTCGCGGTGGATGTGCAGGTCGGAGAGCACGATGCCCTGCGGCCCACGCGCCCCCGGCCCGACGCCCGAGGACAGCGCGCCCAGCGGGTTGGCGAGGACATTGCCGCCCCCCGACGCGGGCGGCGCGACCATGCCCGCCTGACTCGGGCCCGCCTCCGGGGGCTCTGCGGCGTCCGCCGTGGCCACGGCGCTCCCGTCGCGCCCGCCCCCGGGGGCGGCCTGCGCGCGCGCCCCCCCGGTGACCGGGGCCGAGCGACCCGATGCCCGGGGCGCCTCCGCCTCCGCTGCTGCTTCTGCGGCGGCGGCCGGGTCCGCGAGGTCTTGGTGGCTGGAGAGAGGCACAATGACGAAGTCATCGGAGCAGTGGGTTCCAGATCCGTCCAAGCCAATATTCTGGACCAGAGA
>CAZYBA010000541.1:0-1843 GCA_964646105.1 uncultured Armatimonadia bacterium | reverse complement strand
AGCGCCCCTCGGTTTTTTGTCGTATGAGGATTCCGGATGGGCTCTCGTGCGCGGGTTGCGTCGTTGCCAATCCTTGGTTTCCTCGTTTAGGGGGGTGCCACGCGGGGTTTCACCGGGAACCGTGCCCGCTGTTGCCCCCTCACGCTTCCCTATCGGATTTGTGGCGATGCGGACTAGGAAGACAACGACCGGTTCAAATCTCGATACTCTGGCCGTTGTGATAACGCGCGACCAATTGGAATGGGTTGTCGATATCTTGATTGTCGAAGACCAGAACGTGTGGAAGGCACGGAATGGCAATTGCCAGATTGTGCCGGGTTCGGGAAAATCGGCTTAGGATTTTGTCTTCGGGAACGTCGTGGCCGCCTTGGGCTACTCTCATCCGAACCCGCCGAAACGACTCCTTGGGGTCGTCGATACTGATGAAGATCAGAACTACGGTGTAGCCGATCGTGGTGAGTTCTCGAAACTCGTTGAGTTTGTCCCCGACAGGATCGGAGAAAACCGTTTCCAGTATGAAGCTTTCCCGGCGAAGTACCAAGTGTCTACGGACTGCCTTAGCCAAGCGAGCGGCCTCGTAAGGTGCCAACCCGGACTCCTTGCCGAACTGGTCCGCATTGACGAAATACAGTCCGGATTCGGCCAGGAAACGAGCGTGAAACGTTGATTTTCCAGCACCGTTGGACCCGGCCAAACAGATCGCGATCGGCCGTTCATCGAGGAAATTGAACTGCTGCGTCAAGTGGGTTCCGGCACTGTTACGAACTCACGATCGACAAATTGCCCGATGGTCTCGGTGCCGTCGGCTTCGATGCGTCGCAACAGTTCGGGATGCCCTGGAACCGACCGGAAGCGTGGGAAGGGGGACTTCTCGAGGACCGCATCCAGCCGTTGTTGCGGCGGGGCGGAAACAACGTCGGCAATGCATTCCGATAGTAGGCGCGTGGCACCGGACTTTCGCAGCGCGATTACTTGATCGGCATGAAGCAACGAGTCTACGGCCCGACCCAATGCGGCCCAATACTCGATTTGCCCAGCGATACTGCGTTCGGACCAAGGAACCACGGCCCGTGCTTCCGCGACCAATTCGTCCGAGAGTTTTACCGGTTGTCCCATGAAGCCGCCTCCCCTGTCAGGGTAGCATTTTGCTACCGGGGCGTCAACCGAGCGCTTCTTTCGCAGGGCGGATTGGGACAAACAGTCCCGACAGGCACCTGGGGGTTATACCGTGCTTACTGAGGTCGGGTCAGTTCTCCGGTCGAGTCGCCCGGCCAAGGGAGTCCGACCTTGGATGCGAGGGTCCGTCCCTCATGAACCATCAGCCGGCGCAAGTCTTCTGTGCGCGCTTGGTCGCGGCCTGCCGACCAGGTGGTGAAGCCCGCCCAAGCCAAGGCGAGAATCGCGAAGAGGGGGATCGCAACCGCACGCCATCCGAGCACAAATGTCCGCGAAAACGATCCCTTGGGTTGAAGCGCGGCCCGAAGCAACAGGGTGGTGTTGACCAGGCCGACGACCGCCGAGAACGCGAGCCCGCCGACGACGAGCACCAAGACGTCTACCGAAGACGGAGACGAGTCGGAGTTGCCCATGGTGAGCGACCAGACCATGGAGTCGCGCAGGCGCAGGACGGCGACACAGGAGCCCCCGACGGTGAGGATGCTGGGCCCGAGCAGTGCGCTGGCGAACAGGGGAGCGGGCAATTTGCCCCCGCGCGCGATAGGGGACCAACGCGCGGTCGCAGATGCGATCAGTCCGATGACTACCACCCAGATCAGGTTGGTCAGCAACGCGACACCGCCGAGGATCTCCCAGGTCGAAGCGCGCAGGGTTCCCCAGTCGGTCG
>CAZYBA010000540.1:0-1850 GCA_964646105.1 uncultured Armatimonadia bacterium | reverse complement strand
CGCAAGCCACGCCAATGTCGCGTCATCGAGCGTCGGACGACCGTGCTGCCAGTTCACCGACGCAGAACGTCCGAGGGCCGCCGGCGCACGCCCGACGCCTTTTCCATGCAGGACAATCATCGCGCGGAGCCGTCGGTACCGCCAGATCCGGCAGGAGGAGGCACCCCGCCTCCATTCCCTGGGTCGCCGGCGGGGGGCGGAACGCCACCGGGACGTTTGGCAGGGTCCCGCTTCCCGGAGTCACCCTTGGCCGGATCGGTGCCGGCCGGAGGCGCACCATCCGGTTTGTCGTCTCCACCCGGACCCGCCTTGGCAGGATCTCCGGGCTTGTCCTTACCCGCCTTCTCGTCCTCGTCCTCGATCCGGAACTTGCTCCCCTTCTGGGAAGGCTCCAGAACGATCGACTCCTGGCCGTCCCGCAAAACCACCACCGCGGTCTTGCTGCGCATTTCATCACCCTGATCGTTCACCGCACGAACATTGCCGTCCAGATACGCAGTCTCTTCCGTGCCCCGGTATTGGATCTTGTCGGCGGTCACCTGCCAGTTGCGCTTGCGGACCGTGAACCGGATGACCGTATCCTTGCTCGTATCGGCGACCTTGGACTTCCAGTTGTAGACCACTTCGCTCGCTTCGATCCGCACCGGATTGCGGAAATCCTTGCGAGCCGACCCCTCCTGAGCCTTCGCATCCTGTTTCGGACGTGCGACCACGATGACGTTCCCGAAGACCCGCGCCACTTTCTTGCCGTAATCGGCCTCGCCACGGTCTCCTGTGATCGTGTTCTGCTCATCGTCCACCTGCAATTTGCCGGGCGCGGTGCCGATCTGGGAGCGCCGGTTGTAAACAACAGTCCCGGACGCAAACGACGTGGTGCGGTACAGAAGACGGGCATTTCCCACCAGATTCGCAATCCCGCCGTCGGGTGTGTCACGGTAGGTGGCCGTATCTCCGTAGGCGTACAAGAACGGGTCATCGGGCCCGTCGGGTTTCCAGGAATCGCGTGCACCGGGGTCCTTGGCGGTCCTGATCGAATCGGGCAACGGTTGCGACTTGCCCGTTTCCGGCGGTTTGCCGGGATCTGCGGAAGGCCTCGGCGGCACAGCACGACGTTCGGACGGCGGAACCGGTGGCGCGGCCAGCGCCCACGCCAACGGCAATCCCAATGCGAACAGCGCTGCGGTAAACCGTGACGAGCTCTGATTCACAAGTCATTCTCCTGAATCCGGAACCTGCCCCGGAATCCCCGGGCATCGAGATCCCGCGCCGCAAGGTCGAAATCCAGCGAGTCGACGTCAATACGTCCCCGGTCCAAGGTCATGTTGACCGGCTTCGGGCAGGACAGCGTTCGTGACCCGGCAGTCCAGCGCAGCATCTCCGTCGCGAGGCGGATGGAACCGAGATTCACCGGCATATCCGCGGAATCGTCCACCGCCGGGGGCATGATGGTGGCCTGGACACCCCCCTCGGCAACCAACAAGTCGTTCACCGACCAAAATGTCGCCCGTGGGGCCTTGCACGCCACCCGCAGGATCCCCCCTTGGTACAGCAGAGCGGAAATCCCTTCGGTGAACTCCACCCGGTTCCCCTGGGAATCAGTCTGGACCCGGTCGGCCGCCACGGTCCAGCCTTTGGAATTGCCGACGCGACCGGTGATTCGGACCGATTGAAACCGTGTTTCGCCCGTGGCAAACCCTACGGCACCGGCGTCAGGCAGAGGCGCTGCCGCTTGATTGCGCATAGCCCACGCCACTGCCGCTACGGCGACGGTCAGGGAAACAATGGTCCCGGCGGATTTCGCGGATTCGTCCATGTCGTGAAACAAAAGACTCCCGGTGGTTGGCCGGCAG
>CAZYBA010000539.1:1625-1850 GCA_964646105.1 uncultured Armatimonadia bacterium | reverse complement strand
CCGTGGAACGCGGCAAGGCGCCACGCTGATCCAACGGCCTCGACGGGGGCGGAACGGCTTTCCTCCTGAAATCCGGGGTCGTTGGCGAGTCGGGGGGCTGCGCCTCAACACGAAGCCGGATCAAGACGTCCAATGAAAAACGAGAACGCCCCGCGCCGGATTCCCTGACAGGGGTTTCGGCACGGGGCGATTGTGTTGCGAGTGGACCGATTTGGCCACGGACCG
>CAZYBA010000539.1:0-1615 GCA_964646105.1 uncultured Armatimonadia bacterium | reverse complement strand
TCGGCGGATCCGTCGGTGAAAGCGAATTACTTGGCGAGTGCCCGATCCATCAGGTGCACAATTCCGTTGGTGGCTTTCTGATCGGCCAAGTAGGGCTTGGCGCCGTTGATCAGCAACGTTCCCTTGGTCTGGACCGTCAACGTTCCCCCCAGTGTCTTGATCTTGCCGCCGTTGGGCATCTTCCCCACATCGCCTGCGGTAATCAGGCCTTTGGCGATATGCAACTTCACCCATGCGGTGAGGGCTTTCTTGTCCTTCTTCAACGCATCGAAGCGGCCCTTCTCCATCATGACAATCGCGCTGTTGCTCGGTGCGAACACCGTGTAGGGACCCTTGCCCGCCAATTCCTTGGCCACACCGGTTTCGTCAAGGGCCGATTTGAACATGCGCAACCCAAGGCGGCCGATGCAATCCGGCAACGGCATCGGGGGCACTTGCGCGTGCGACGTCAGCGGCGAAACCATCCCCAGCCCGACAGCCAATCCAATCCATGCAGTCTTCATCCAGACAATCCTCCGTTCGTGTTCCAGGCATCCGCCGCGGTCGCTCCCGCATTCGGCCCTGGTTCCTACGCCCATTCTAACAAGGCCCGCACGCAGGAGGATCCGGAAAACCCTCCATTTCCGACTCCGGTGTGCGATCACGAACGATTGGGGAGGCCGCCGGTCGGTGAATCCACGCCCGAGGCGCGGCACCACCGGGCGCCTCTCGCCGGCTGACCATCCCAAGTCGATCAATGCTCGTCGTCGGCGAGCGCGGTTTCTTCGGTAGCGTCCCCCGGGGCGTCGTCCTCCCACTCGGCGTCGAAGTTGTAACCGTAGTTGGAGGTTTCCCAGGTGGGGCCGCACGCAAAGCCGCAGGTGGTTATTTCCAGCACGAATACCTCCGGGCCGTAACCGAGCGCCCGCAGCATGGCGTTGAAATCGTCGGGATTGCGCGGTTCCTCGAACTCGGGATCCAGTGCTTCCTGTTTGCAGACATACTCCTCTACCCGGTTGGCGAAGTCGAGGGTTTGGTAAACGTATTCCCCGGCATCGAACGAGTAGTTGAACAGCAAATGCACACACGGTGCGACTTCGTTGTATTGGTCGTCGTAGCCGGAGCTGACTTTTCCGCAAACCGGGCAGAACGGGCCATTGCGGCCGTCTGCACCTTTTTCAACGCAGGCGATCTGCAATTTGGATTCGGTTTCCACGGGAGATTCCTTTCACAACCGGCGTCCGTCCCGGCAAAAGCCGTTGCACGAAACCGCTTACGCGATCGTACTGACGTCGATCCGTGTCCATCCGGAAATCACCGGGAGGTAAATGTTCGATGGGTGTTTCGGGACGTTCGGCTGCGCTGCGGACGGAAAGGCCCACGGGAACGGGTACTCTGGACGCACTATGACCGATTTGCGGACGTTGACCTTCACCGATGCCGACGGCGCACCTGTCTCGGTTGCGGACTGGCTTCACGGCGGGGAAGCGTTGCTGCTGGTCTTCCTGCGCCACCTCGGCTGACTGCCTTGCCAAGGGCATGTCGCGCAGTTGCGTGACCGCAAATCCGATCTCGACACCCGTGGAATTCGTGTGGTCTTGGTCGCATTCACGCCACCGGAGAAGGCACGTTGGTG
>CAZYBA010000538.1:0-1850 GCA_964646105.1 uncultured Armatimonadia bacterium | reverse complement strand
GGACCGGGTTCTTCGGTCAGGAAGGCGTCGGTGGGCGTTGCCGAGCAGACGCGCGCCCGGAACGTACCAGGGTGGGCAGCGGCCACCACAGGCCTGCCGTATGCGGAGTTCGAACGGGAAATGGTATGTTTCGGAACCGTCGTCCCGCGTCAGGAGTACCATAGCGTGGGAACCCGGCCCGCCGGAAGCCCGTCCGATCGTTTACACACCATGCCCGATAACCGCGATGCGTCCGAGGACGCGCCCCCCGATCCCTGGTCGCTGCAATTCGCCAAAGTGGCCGGCATCTCGTTGCGTGCCCACTTCAGCTTGCTCCTGATGCTGATCTACTTCGGTGTTACCCGCCGGGGCATGATCTTCTTCATCGTCGGGCTGTTGTTCTGCATCCTGCTGCATGAACTCGGCCACGCCCTCACCGCCCGCAAGTTCGGCTACCCGTTGCGCCGGATCACGCTTTATCCCATCGGCGGTGTGGCGGCGATCGAGGACAACCCCAAACCACGGCATGAATTCTGGATCGCCGTAGCCGGTCCCGCGGTCAATGTCGTGATCGTCTCGATACTCTCCGTTGCGTTCCAGTTGCGCGGAACCAGTTTGTTGGAACGCCTGCAAACCGTACGGCTCGATCCCGATCAGTTCCTCTCCGGCGGCGATACCCTCGCCCTCCTTGCGTTCGCAAATCTCTCGTTGGTCCTGTTCAACCTGATCCCTGCGTTCCCGATGGACGGCGGCCGGGTGTTGCGCTCGTTGCTCGCGATGAAGATCGGCGAGTTGCGGGCGACCGCCATCGCCGCGCGCATCGGGCAGGCACTGGCCATCCTCGGGGGCATCTGGGGACTGTTTACCGGCCATTTCACGTTGGTCCTGATCGCGTTGTTTGTCTTCTTCGGCGCCGGCCAGGAGCTTCAGGGCGAGGCAACACGCGGCGCTTTGGACGGTGCCAAGGTGGGCGAGGCAATGGTGACCAACTACGCGGTTCTGGAACCGGGGGCCACGCTCGACGAAGCCGCCCAGCTGTTGCTCTCCACCAGCCAAACCGACTTCCCGGTGGTTCTGGGGGGTGAAATCCACGGGGTTTTGTCACGCGACGCGCTCCTGCGCGGCTTGGCGCAGCGCGGTCGGGAGACGTACGTTTCAGAGGTGATGGTCCGCGACATCCTGCGGGTTTCGACCGACGACCAACTGGAACCATACTTGGTGCGGGGCGATGGGTTGCGTCGTGCTCCGCTCGCGGTGGTCTCCCCATCCGGCGATTTGCTCGGCTTGGTGACCCAGGACAATGTGATGGAGTTCATTGTCCTGCGCCGGATCGCCGATGCGCGGTCCGAAGCCGGCCTGGCCTGATCCGGACCCGTTCCGGCGCTTGGATTTCGGTTCGGATTCACCGGGCCACCCGCCGGGGACGCTTTCGGCGAGACTGACTGCGCATCGACAAACCGGTGATCCTCCACGGGAGCCTTCACCCGTCTCCGGCAAGGAGACCCTGGACAATCGAGCCACTCGAAAAACCACAATCCGTGACCGCAGGTGATCGGCACTCCCGATGGCGCACACCGGCACTCGCGCGATTGCGACACGGAACCCGCTTCCGCCACCACCCCGGCCGAAGGCCTTCAGCCGGGGATTCCGACCCGTGGAATCTGTCGGGAATGGGCCAGTGTTGACGTCCCATCGGGACGGAGGCTGTCGTTCGTACCCAAGTTGCATGATCTTTGCCGAAATCACCGGCGAATCTTCCAAATCGCCTGGTCCCACGGGTGGTTGGACGGAGGGTGGTTGGGTGTGTTGCGAGTCAAAAACGCTGTCGCCGACTCGGTTTCCACCCGAAAAAACGACAATCCGTGACCGCA
>CAZYBA010000537.1:971-1851 GCA_964646105.1 uncultured Armatimonadia bacterium | reverse complement strand
GCGCGGTCGAAGGCATCGATCCCCTGCATGTTGCCAAGCCGCAGCACGCGCCCGAACGTGAGTTCACGGTAATTGTCGTCGAGGACCTCGGCCACGAACCCGTCGTCGGTGCCGGCGAACACCGAAACGAGGGTCTTGCCATCCGGAGAAATGGCCGACTCCCACGGGTTCGCCACGACAAACGCCCCCACGAACGAGTCCATGGGCAGAGTCTTCCGGCGACGCTCTTCTTTCGAATCGAGGTCGGCCACCGAGACGAAGGGAAGGACCGATCCCTCCCCCTGATGCACATTGACCCGCGAGCGGATGTGCGGAACGTAGGCCTTCGGGCGGGTGGGATGCAGCACCAGTTGTCGGGCGAGATTCTCGCTGCTTGGCCCCTGCCAGCGATCGACCACCTTTCCGGATTTCAGGTCCACTGCCACAATCGCGGCGGTCAGATATTCGGTGACGTACAGCCGATGGTGAGCTTCATCCAGCGCGATTCCCCTCGGCATGGAGCCGGCGGGAATCTCCCGCACGACCTGCCGTGTCTGGGCGTCGATTTCCGCGACGGTGCCCGGATACTCCTGCCTGACATACAGCCGCGTCCCCGCCGCGTTGCAGACAACGCCATACGGTTCATCAAACAGGGGGGTCTCCGCCAGCCGGGTTCCCTGGTCGGCGTCGAGCCAGACGACCCGATCATCGGCATAGACCGCGACCGCCAGTTGGTGGGATTGACCGAGGAAACTGACCCCCTCGGGTTTCGCCCCGACCGGGATCTCGTGCAGCACCTTGCGGCCACTGCGTTCAATAATCGTGACTGTGCCGTTGTCTCGATTGGAGCAGGCGATGAGGGTGCCATCGGCCGAGACATCCAGCAGGCTGTTGGAAACTC
>CAZYBA010000537.1:0-961 GCA_964646105.1 uncultured Armatimonadia bacterium | reverse complement strand
GATGTTTCGCTCAGGTTCCCCAGCAAGCCGAACAGGAGGGCCGCCCCCAGCAGAATCCGTCCACGCATCACATGCTCCTTGGTTCCGAGGTTCCTTGGCACAGACTGATCTCCCTCTTCAACCCGAGTGTTCCGGCGAACCAAGATCATGGTTCTCACCGCTCAACGAATCGGATTCCAACACCGTTTCGCTTGGAACGGCGTCGGAGACCAGCGGCGTTCCGAGAGCCAGCCTGTCCCGATCGAACGGTTCCGGTTTGTCCAGCGTCTGCAATTGCCGCCAGATCTCGGCCACAAGTTGGGGCAAGCCCCGTCCCGTGACCCCAGAGATCACCATCACTGGGCGATTCAGTTCGCGCGACAACTGATCGGCAACTTCTGCGGAGGCGGGTAGTTCCGACTTCGAGACGCAGACGATTTCGGGGCGTGCAGCCAACTGCGGGTCATACAGATTCAGCTCCTCGCGAATCTGTTGGTAGTTCCGCAGCGGGCTGGTCTGATCGAGGGGTTCCGGTTCCACCAGGTGAACCAGCAGCCGACACCGCTCGACATGGCGCAGGAATTCGTGTCCCAAACCAGCACCGGAGTGCGCGCCTTCGATCAGTCCGGGAATGTCCGCCATGGCGAACGCGTGTTCGTCACCGACCTGAACCATCCCCAGGTTGGGGTACTTGGTGGTGAAGGGGTAGTCGGCGATTTCGGGCTGGGCGCGGGAGAGGCGGCTCAGCAGAGTCGATTTGCCGGCATTGGGCTTGCCGATGACGCCGACGTCGGCAATTACCTTCAATTCAAGGGAGATCCGCCGTTCCTCCCCCTTTTCTCCGGGTTCGAATTCGCGCGGGGCGCGGTTCGTGGGGGTCTTGAAATGGTCATTTCCCCGTCCCCCACGACCACCGCGGGCGACCACGACACTGTCTCCCACCACCGAAAGGTCGCGAAGCACATGCCCTTTCTCGCAATCG
>CAZYBA010000536.1:0-1859 GCA_964646105.1 uncultured Armatimonadia bacterium | reverse complement strand
GGAAAAGGCGGGCGAACGCCCTATCGCGGATGCATTGCTCGTCTTTTCCGATACGATCGCCGACGGCCCCCACCAAGAAATCTCGCTGGCTGTGCCGCAACGCGCCGTCAAGGTGGGAGAACAATTCACCATTGCACTCCCGGAAGGCTTCGCACCCGAAACGACGGTCTGGGGAAGCAATGCCGGGCCGGGATTCATCGACCAGACCGGCGTTTTCCGTGCCCTCCGAAACGGGAAGGCGGCGGTTCAGGCAAAGGACCGCGGAAGGATTGCCCGCGGAATCATCGAGGTTGTCGGGGATCCGGACACGACAGCCCCCCCAACCGAACGTCTGGCCGCCCCTAAGTCCGCCAGCGCCCGCACGGGACGCGGCATCGCCTCGCGACGTTAGGCACCCCGGCGTGGGTGGTTCACCTGCCCCTACCTACCGGGCCGATTCGGAAACCCCGACCTCTTTCAATCCCCACCCAAAGTCTTCCGATGGTGGGCTTTGGTAACGGGGAAACTGGTAAACACCGCGGCACCCGATTCCCCCGCCCGATTCCCGGCAGTGTCGCGACAGCGCAATCGGGGAAGTCCCCACCGCCCCAAGTACGCGCTCCGCGGAATTCACGGCGCCGGTACCGCATCGACGGCCCTCTCCGAGCGGCTGGGAACCTCGGGCAATCCTCGATCAGGGGCGGGGAATCGGCTGCGAACTCTCCTGAGTCGGATTGTCGCGGTAGAAGCGCCGAACCAACCCGACCGACCAAATGTCGAAAACAACCAGTCCCGCGGCAAGCGTCACCGCAAGCATCGCCCGCCCCGCTTTGGTGCGGACCAGAGTCCCAAGACCGAAAACCAGCAACAGGCCGGACGCACCTGCGGCAGCAACCGCGTAGCGACCGTTCGAGAAGACTACATTCCAGTCCGAAACCAGCATCTGCTGGATCTGACCCAAAAGGCAGACCCCCGCAACAAGGCCCGCGGCGCGAAGTATATCCCGCCCGACCGCGTCCGAGTCCGCCTCCTTGCCGCGCCGGCAACGGGACGCATGGTTGGCGAGAAGGACAACCAACAGGATTTCCAGCAGAAGCAAGGCCCCGGCCAGCAGGGTCGGACCGCCCGGCAAGTAGAACTGAATCAGCCAGACCGGTGTCCACGGGCATCCGGCAAACCAAAGGATCAGCGTCGGGAGTGTCAAAAGCACCCCGCTCCCGGCGGGCGAGATACCACCGCCCAACAACTGCCCCAAACCGGCTTCGGGGGTGAACAACGGACGGTCGAATGTTCGGATCATCGGCTGCCCGTACTGAATCTGGTTCCAAACCATCCACGGAACGATCGCGACCGTCACACTCGCGACGAGTGCCAGCAAGGATTGCCAACGCGGGGTGCCGTACCGCCACACCATCCAAATCGCGCCGGGCAGCCACACCATCGCGGTCATGCGGGACAGTCCGGCCAACCCGAGCAACGATCCGATCGTGATCGCCCGTCCCAACGTCACGCCGGAACCCCGTGCCGAAACCACGACCGTCCACCACGCCATCGCCGCCAGCGCCGCCGCCTGGGGTTCGTTCGAGAAACATCCGTTCATGTGCCCGAGCATGGGCAACGCCGCCAAGGTCCAGGGCCCGGCGATTGCCACCAGTTGGTTCTCGGGGAACGCGCGCTGGATTGCCCTCCCGCCGATCGCAACCGCCAACGCTCCGGCGATCAGGCATTCCAGACGCAGGAGTATCCACTGGACATCCACCGCCATGCCACCGGCGATCCTCAAGACAATCGATGAAACAAAGTACGCGAACGGAGGATGCTGGGCCTGATAGCTGACCCACTGGGAATCGTCACGGCGACGCTGCGGATCGGGCGCGGGC
>CAZYBA010000535.1:0-1865 GCA_964646105.1 uncultured Armatimonadia bacterium | reverse complement strand
TCGGTCCCCCGAAGACCGGGTCGCCACCCTCCCCGTTGAGCATCCACTCCACTTCGCTCTCCTTGGCCGCCTTTGTCATGAGGAGGTTGGGTGTGGTCAACGGGTCGCCGATGGGATCGTCGAGAGCCGCAATGGACTCGGGTAGATTTCGGCGGATGGCCAGGGCATCGAACTCGAGAACATGGTGGATGGTTTGGCAGTGGTCTGCTACCGCCTGGGACCAGCGCAGTTCGCTGGGAGTCTCGGGACCGAAGTGCAGAGAGAACGTGTGGACCGGACCGGGATGAAGGCGGCGGACCAACGCGGTCACCAGCGAACTGTCGAGACCGCCCGACAGAAAGACGCCTACGGATTGGCGGGGATCCCCGGGCAACCGGGCTGCGACCGCATGTTCGAGGATAGGGCGCAATCGACGGGCGTGTGACTCCAAAGGCTCGTCCGGATCCCAGGCACCTTCGCGCAACTCTTCCGTAGCAACGGGCTCCGCGGATTGGGTGGTGTCCCAGACGGTTCCGGGGCGCAGTTCGCGGATTCCGCGTACCAAGGTTTGCTCGCCGGGCACGAACGCGCAGGCTAGATAGTCCCGCAGCGCCGCGGGTTCGAGCTCGCGCACATCCGGCATCAGATCGCGGAGTCTGGAGCCGCTGCGGATCTTGCCGTCGGGTTCACGGGTCCAGTAACAGGTGGTCTCGCCAATCGGGTCGCGGCGCAGGATCATGTCAGCCGAAATTGTCCGGGGCTCCCGCTTCGATCGAGGGCGAACCCGCACCCCAATGGTCTGCCCCCGAGAATCCCGAGTCCATCATCCACAGGCCCGGACCCCAGCCGTATCCCATCAACCAAATGCCGTCGTCGTTCCATGAACCCTGATCGCCGAGGGATGCCGCGGACGCGAATCCTTGCCACGCCACTTTCATCAGCGCAGCCGGACGCAATGCGGACAATTCGGCGCTTCTGCCGGATGCAAGCCACTCCGCCTCGTCGTTGGGAAGTGGGAAATCCTGGGACGCGGTTTTTTCGCCGACGATTTCCGGCAGTCGGGCCCGCATGGCTTGGGACGGCGTCAAGCCCAGGTCGACAATCCGCACGTTAACGTCGGCAAACCAATCGGCAGTACGGAGGGAACGTGCACAACCGGCACCTGCCGGTGACGCGTCATGGAGGCAAAACACGACCAGTCGTGGATTGCGTGCCAGCATGGCGCGGATCGAGGTGAACGCCGGTCCGGCGGGATACGCACCATCGCCAGCCAGGACTGCGCAATTGTTTTCAAAATGGAACCGATTGGCCACGAACATCGCCGCCAGATCCGCATGTTCCACCACCAAGGCGCGATCGAAGGAAAACTCACGGATCTCGTCGGGAGGCGCCGGCATCTCGCGCTGGATTTCCGATGCTTCGAGAAGACCGACCGGCTTCCCATGGACCAAGCGCCAGCGGGCCAGTATCTCGTTCTGGAAACGATCGAACGGGAGACGCTCGGGAGTGGCACCGGCGGTCGCAGAGGCCCCCAACGCTCCGGTCAGCACCCACAGGGGGGCCAGCAGGGCCAACGACGCGGCCCCGGCGCAACCGAGCCTCGGCGGCGTCGGCATGGTCCGCAACAACTCGTACCAGAGCTGCCGCTCCGTGTAGGAAAGGGCATTGTTGTTCGAAACCCGCTTGATGGCGCGATCGAACTGGCCATCGGTGAGACCAAGCGGATGGGCCATCCCGAGGAACGCGTAGGGGTGTCCGCACGCGCCACAACGACCCGATGTCCGTGCGCGTCCGCCCGGAGTCCGCGATTTACAGTGAATGCATGTCACGGGAAAAGTATACCGATCGACGACGAGCGGATGGCCGCAATTGTCCTAAAAAGCGGC
>CAZYBA010000534.1:0-1867 GCA_964646105.1 uncultured Armatimonadia bacterium | reverse complement strand
GCTGCAAGCGCACGCAGGATTCCTCCCGATCGCGGACGCAACGGGCCGGGAAGCCAAGGGCTCACCCAAAGGACGTTCAATCCGCTCTGCCTTCTACGCCGAGCACCCGATCGTAAAGGCAGTTCCAAGCCCGCGTGGTTACCTCCCGTCCGTGCCATCGCCGCACGGCAACACGGCCTTCGTCCGACAGACGACGCCGACGTGACTCATCCTCGAGCAGAGCACGAATCGCATCTATCCAGGATTCGGGGGATGTCGCCACCACACACGGACATTGCGGCGCAATACCTTCCGCCCCCAGGGGAGTCGTAACCACCGGCAATCCACGCGCCATCGCATCCAGCACCTTGATCCGTATTCCCGCGCCACACCGTACGGGAGCGAGAAACACCGCGGTCCCCTCGAGGAACTCCCCAACCGAAGCGACCTTTCCGTGGACCTGGATTCCGGCGATTCCCCGTAGGCGCGCGACACGGCGGTTACCCCGGACTCCGGCGATATCCCAAACCAAATCCGGAAACAAACGGCGCAGCCGCGGCCATACCTCCCATGCAAACCACTCCAGTCCATCCGTGTTGGGAATCCAGTCCAGTGTGGCGACCGTCGCCAGTCGCCAAGGACCGCATTGCGGCACGCCCAAGCCAACTGGTGGAATCTCGAGTCCCACCGGCACGACGGTAACGGGCGGCGTCGATACCGCGCGCAATGCCGAAACGGCCTCCCGATCCTCGGGGGTCAGCACCACAATGTGGTCGACGGAGCCGGCTACCGTGCTCGTGTAGCGAGCCAGACGGGCCACGTCGTGGCGTAGCAAAGGTAGGGCCCAAGGCTGGATATACGGCAGCATCGACGCGAACAGACGATGTTCGGCATTGTGCAGATCGAGGACGGCACGCGCGCCGTGACGCTCGGCAAGGGGCGGCAGGAATTGGGCCATCGGTAAATGGTCGATGTGGACCGCAACCGGACGTTCGCGGGCGATCAGGGACGCGGCGAGTCGACGCATGGGGTGGGAAGAGTCGCGCGCGATGCGCCACGGCGTTGGGCTGCACCACCCCGCAACAGCCAGTCCGATGTCGCGGTGCCGGCTTCGGGGCAGCGGGACCGAGTGGATGCCCCCCTCGCAATACGGTTCCAGCGCCGACAAGCATCCTGTCTCCAGGCCAGGCCTTTGGAAAGTCAACAGAGTCACGGTGAAGCGTCTGGAGAGAGCCTCCAAAGTGGCAAAGGAACGTAGTTGCCCGCCTCCGGTCCCGGGAAGCGGGGGGAGATGGGCCAGTAGGTGGAGACGCGGCTTCATGGTCGGAGCCGATTCCCGAACACCCGGGCACCGGGGCCCCTCCCGGACCGGCACGCCTCGGTCGGAACCCGTTTCACGGCCCCTATCCGTTTGCTCCGACGGCCTGGCTGCACCACGTTTCCATTCTCCCCCATACTCCGGAAACCGGCATCCCATCCCCGCCGGACACCGTATTGCGCACACTCGGCTGATACAATTCAGGCAGTATTTTGGTTAGCAGCGTCCTGTTGTTTGCAGGACCGAGGACACTTTCCATGAACATTCCCGACCCTTCCAGCACCCCGCCTCCGGTACCGCGCCGCGGTCTTTCGCCGTGGGCGTGGGTCGGCATCGGCTGCGGCGGCCTCACACTCCTCGGCTTCGGCGGTTGCGCGGTACTCGTGTGGAATGTCACCAGTCAGGTCCGTACCGAGATGGCCAAGCCGTTTGTGGAATCCGAAGCCATCGCCTCCATAGGGGACATTCCCCTCTACCCGGATGCGAAGATCGATGCGATGGGTACCAAGGCCGCACGCGGTGGACTGATCGCCCTGCGCCGCATGATTCCCGCCGATCGACAGGGCGTTC
>CAZYBA010000533.1:0-1869 GCA_964646105.1 uncultured Armatimonadia bacterium | reverse complement strand
CCCCGTACTCGTTCCAGTTGTCGAGCAACAACATCCGAGTCTCGATGCCGTCCCCGGAAGCAGCCCGGTGGTCCAGTTCTGTCTTCGCCCAGCCGAGCAGTGTCCGCCACTGCTTGGGGTCGAGACGCCAGCGCACCTTCGCGAACGCGCCGCCCCACGGCGTGGAATCCCAGCCCACCGACGCCGTGAGGATGTGCGGCAACGGCCCCTTCGATTGCTCATCCCAGCAGAGCGATTGCCCGGCCGCCATGCGCATCGGATCCGGTTCGGGATCGGGAACCATGAACGGCCTCCCCGCAAACGTCGGCCAGTGGTAGGCGAATGTGGCCTCGAACCCCGACTGGCGCATCGCCGGCACAATATCCATCGCTTTCTTCGTGCAGTTCTGCCCGATCAGACGCAGCCCACCGACCCCGGCCCTGCGGCATTTCTCGCGCGCCTTCTCCAAGACCTCGGCCGCACGCGGTCCGCCACCCAGTTCCTGCGCCAACTCCTCCGGACCATGCACGAACAACAGCGGCACCCCATCGACACGCAGATAATTGCGACGCCGGAAATGGGTGTCGATCATCCACGGAAGGACGTTGTCCAGGAAGTCGGACGGACCGGAAACCCCGCTGGCCACCGGGTTGATGTTCTCCCACATCAATGCGTAACGGAACTTGTCGACGTAACGGCTGCGCGGAAGGGCGTGTCCCACCCAATGCCCGAAACGGTCCTGAATCGGCGCCCGGCCGCGATTGTCCTTCTCGCGGTACCAGCAGGCCACAAAGAACGAGATCCCGTGCTCGAGGCTCCAAAGTATTTCCCAGTCGGCGACCCTCGGATCGCTTTCGTCGTACCAACCCAGCAACGGCTCACGGTCGGGGTGGTTGCGGATCGGGTCCCACCGCTTCGGATCCGCCCAAAGCGGGCACATCATCGCGCCCACCAGATAGCGCCCGGTATCGCACGGCTTCGGCTCGGGAGCCAACGTCAAACCGTCCACTCGCCACCTCCGTCCTTGAGCCACTGCTTCGGACTGCGCCCCACCACACGTCGGAATTGACGGCTGAAATAGTTGCTGTCGTGGAAGCCCACGGTGAACGCGACGCTGGCGATGGTCTGACCGGGCATTCCGAGCAGTTCCAACGACCGTCGGATCCGCAGGCGGATCAGGTAGTCGATCGGGGAACAGCCCATGGCTTGGCGGAACGATCGGGTGAGGGATCGTTCCGAAACACACCCCACACCGGCCAGTTCGGCCAACGTGATCGGTTCGGTGTAATGCTGCTCGATATGGCTGAGCACCTCGCCCACCCGCAGCAGCGACTGCTTGCGCGCGGCCGTATCCTCCCCCGTCGCCCGGCTCAGGTCGGCAACCATCAGCAGAAAGATCCCGAGAGCCGCCGCGGTCCAGCCACTCGACTGCTCCACCAATTCGCGCTCCAGACGGTCCACCCAAGCACTCATCTGGCGTAGGGTTTCGACCGGAAGCCGGAGGGGACGTTGATGGATGTCGCGGTCGCGGTTCAGCGGCTCCAGCGTGAACAGGACGTGGAATCCAGGCAAGGTCTTGAGTTCCGCCCACGGCAGGTCGAGTTCCTCGCGCAGGAAGAGGATGTTCGCCATCTCAAGCCCGTGCGTGTCCTCGTACCCGTGGATCTCGTCGGCGAGCAGCACGAAGACATCCCCCCGCGAGATCGGATAACGCCCGGTCTGGGTCACATGGCAACCCGAGCCCCCGAGAACAATCACCAACTCGGAAAAGTCGTGGTGATGCATCGGGTAGCCGTGTGGGTGCGGCAAATGACTGCGATTCAGATCGAGTGGAATCCGGTCCTGACGAAACACCACCGCGCGCGTCAACACCTCGGGTGTATCCCCGCC
>CAZYBA010000532.1:760-1878 GCA_964646105.1 uncultured Armatimonadia bacterium | reverse complement strand
GAAGGGAACGTTTTCACCGGGGAGATCGCCGAGAAAACGCGGGACTTCTCGGTGATGGTGGTCGCACCCGGCTACCAGACGTTCGTGAAGACGGTCACCCTGACCCGCGGGGCCTCGTCCCGTTTGGTCGTGGCAATGGACCGGGTCCTGGTTCCCAAGAAACGGCCGATACCCAAACTTGCCCGGTGTCCCCATCTGCGGGCCTATCTGCAGGGGTTGCGATCGATCCCCGGCGGGAGTTTCCCAATGGGCGACTCGACCGGAAAGGTTCGCAACGCCCTGCCGGGCCACCGCGTTTCCGTTTCGAGATTCCGGATGGGGGAGACTCCGGCGACGGTCGCCCTGTGGAAGGAGTACTGCGCGGCGACCGGGATCAAGATGCCGAGCCAGCCGGCATGGGGCTGGATCGACTCGCACCCGATGGTGAATGTGGACTGGGTCGACCTGATGGGCGAGGACGGCAAGGGGGGATATTGCGCGTGGGCGAGCCAAGTGGCTGGATTCCGCTTGCGCCTGCCCACCGAAGCGGAGTGGGAATATGCGGCCCGCGGCGGCAAGGCCGGCCAGATTTACCCATGGGGGAACCGGTTCGACCGTTCCAGGCTCTGGTGCTCCGGTCGGAATTTCGAGGACGCGAAACGGACGGCTCCCGTGGTGCGCTCCGCCAACATCCACCGCAATGCGTTCGGGCTCACCGACATGGTCGGCAATGTGGCGCAGTGGTGTTCCGACTGGAACGGTCCGTATTCGGCCAAAGCGCAGCGCGACCCGACCGGCCCGAAGAGCTTTGATCCATCGGACGAGCCCCGCCGTATCGTGCGCGGGGACGGCTGGCAGGTGTTTTTCGATCCGAAGGAATCCCCGACCGCGTTTACGAACGCGGGCCGCTCGGCGCCCAACGCGCAGTTTTCCGACCTCTGGCTGGGCTTCCGACTGTGCGCCGGTGCGGCGTGAACCATGGGCTGAGGTGAACTTGATCCGCGTGGCGTTGGCCTTTGGGTTCATTCGGCGCAATCCCGCGTAGCTCATCGTTCCGTCCCCGCGCCTTCAAGGTGCCCAAGGTTGGCTTGCAAAACGGTTGTGAGGGACCTTCAAGTCCCTCTGATTCACAGCGGGCT
>CAZYBA010000532.1:0-750 GCA_964646105.1 uncultured Armatimonadia bacterium | reverse complement strand
TGTGCGCGGGTGCGGCGTGACCCGTGTGTTGAACGGAGTTTGATCCCGATGCGCTCATTCCCTGTGTTCACCAGGCTAATTTCTTCACTGCTATAATTCCGGCCATGGATCGGCGGATTCTGGTTCCAAGCGCAATGGGAGGCTTCGCTCACCAAGGCTCCACCCCGCCCAAGGGCCGTCCGCGTCCGCCATCTCCACCGCCGTCCCGGCTTGATCGCGCCAAGGGTCCCGGGATTGTCCCGCAGGCGGGTCCGCTGGCGGGCGAGTCGCTGTACACCAACTCGTATGCCGTCGTGATCGGCATCGACAAGTACCGCCACCTCGGCCCGACACAGCAGCTGCGGTACGCCCGCAAGGATGCCGAGGACGTCCGTGCGATGCTGGTCAGGTCGTTCGGCTTTCCGGAGTCCAATATCGTTCTGCTGCGGGACGGGGAAGCGACCAAAAAGGCAATCGAGAAGGCGCTGGATCGCCTGAGCCGCGCAAAACCGAGCGATCGCGTCCTGGTCTACTTTTCCGGCCACGGGATGACGGTGAGGGCCAACGGTGGCGAAATCGGGGTGTTGGTTCCGCACGACGCGGATGTGAAACTGTCGGACACTTCGGACGGGGTGGTTCCGGAGTGCCTGCTGATGGACGTGGTCTGGACTTACCTGCGCAAGGTTCCCGCCCGGCACCGGCTGTTGATCGCGGACGCGTGCTTCTCGGGATTGCTGGCGCGGGACCGGGCGCTGGAGCCGTACTCCCCGG
>CAZYBA010000531.1:1012-1884 GCA_964646105.1 uncultured Armatimonadia bacterium | reverse complement strand
AGGCGTGGTCCACGGGGTCAGGAAATTCTCTTCACCCTTGTCCGGCTCGTGTGTGGGCCAGAAGAACTCGAGGGCATAGAAGAGTCCCGCGAGGAACGTGATGCCCATGATCAACGGGCGACGCAGCCGATTCGGGACAAAACTGACAATTGCGAAGAATGCACCGGCGACCGCGATCGTACCTAGGATCCACGGCCATACGTCCGCACCTGTCTTAGGAGTGAACATGGATCATTTGCCCCCTTCGGCATCGCGCAGGTACGCCGCCGCGGTCGGAAGGTCCTTGTCGGAAAAGACATTTTTCATCAACGGCACCTTGAACGCGGTGAGAAGAACACCAAGCAGGATCGCCACCAACAAGCCGATCTTGACCCTGTCCTGCCCGATGATCGAACCGAGCAACGTGGGTTGCCGCGTCAGGTAAGCGGTGGCCGCGTAGAATTCGTCGCCGATGATCACGTAGTCGCATGCGGCGATGAAGAACGGGATCTGGGTTGTCGACGGGGTACCGGCCACCTGGATTGCACCCACTTGATTCGCGTTTTCCGCCATGATCAACGATTCGGCGTAAAAGGTGCCGAAAAGGAACGTTGCGGCGAACTTCTCACGTTGAATCATCCCCGCCACCCCCGCCGCGTAGGCGAACTGCTGGCTCGAAAGATAACGGACATCGTCCGGAGAGTATGCGTCGCTGCGACCCGCCTGATTGTAGGCGTTGGATATGGCGTCCTCCGCGACCGGCAGCAACGCGGGATCGTAAACCGGAAGTTGCACCCGCGTCCCGTACCGGGCTGCCGCCGATGCGACATTGGTGCAGATGGCCAGTGCCTGCAGTGTCACGACATCGATGCCGCCGAGCCCGGTTGAGAGGA
>CAZYBA010000531.1:0-1002 GCA_964646105.1 uncultured Armatimonadia bacterium | reverse complement strand
GACACCACGCCCCCTCCCGACCGCACGTCCGACCGCCTCGTCGATCGCGGTCAGGCCGGGAATGCGACGTATGAAGAGTTTACGGCCGCGTTGCGCCGAAATAATGATGGTGACAATCACGAGGGATATGACCACCAACAGGATTCGTGCAGGCCAAGTGGCGTGGTTCATAGGCTTTGGGGTTCCGAATCGGCGCCGGCTTCGGAGGCAGGCTCGCCCTTCATTTCATTAAGTTCTTCAATACGGCGTATCAGCGCATCGACTCCACCGGGAGCGCACAACACCCGCGTGATGCCCGACATGCGATCCAGTCCCAGTAGAGGACCGAGCAGTGGTGTGGCAGCCACCATTCCCTGACCGAGGGTGAACGCGATCGGGCGGTGCATCTCCAAGGTCAGTATGGCTGGGATGGACAATCCCCGGTCGACAACCTGCCGCGCTGCCTTGTCGATCCAGCGTGCCGATTCCTCGGCGGTAAGCGGCGTGTCAAGGGAATCGAAAGGCGTCTCAAACAACGGATTGCGCTCCGTCGGACTCGCGGGCACGGTACCGGTCACGGCCGGCGACCACCGCGGCGACTATGGGTTCGGGGTCCATGCCCCCGAATTGCAGACGTATGCCACGGAAATGGTCGAGGCGCGACGGCTTGCGTAGCGAACTCACGTAGAGCCCGTCCCGGCCACGTTGGATACGCCGAACATCCGACCAGCCAAGATGCAGACGCTGGAAGCCGCAATCGGCGTGGACACCTGTCTCGTCAACTCGGTAACGAATCGGGAAGAAATACTCGGAGAGCGCGGATGTCATCGCGACCAGCGGAATCGCCAAAGCCAGCGGATGGGGGAAGACCCATTGCCAGAGGAGCAATGTATTCGTGGATCCGGCGGCCACCAAGACCAAGCCGGAAGGATTGTCGCGCAGGCGGTGCACCTGCCACCGCAGTCCGGAATCAGATCGGTTTTCTGTAACGGACAATGCTTGGGGAGGCAACCCGAATTCCGA
>CAZYBA010000530.1:0-1911 GCA_964646105.1 uncultured Armatimonadia bacterium | reverse complement strand
GAGCCAGATGGTGAATCGCCTGATAGACGGCGGAGACCGTGGCTTTTTTGCGGCCGGTTTGCACAGCGAGGACGAGAGCGCCGAGTTGATCGGGGTTCCGGACCAGCTGGCTTGGATCGTCGAGGTCGGGCGAAGATCTGTCGTGCGAGGGGTCGCCACAATTCCCAGTCCAGTGGTTCGTTGCATCCCGTTCCCGGCAAACTTGGCCCGCGAGGCGGCGGCTCTGGAGGGGGGCGGATGGTGGCTTCCGGTCGAACGGACCTTCCGTAGTTACGACTACGGGCCGCTGGGGCGCGCTTACGGAATGGCTGAAGGCGACGGCAATACGTTCGTGTTGTGGAGCGATCAGGACCGCGAGGTCAAGTTCCGGATTCCCAAGGTCTTGGACTCGGCAAAATTGGCGTGGTGGCCGGCGGAACGCGGTGTGCGTTCCAAGGACATCCTGACGCTGCGATTGGGGAAGGATCCCATACGCCTCTCCGGTTTCCAGGATTCGTTGCCGCTTCCGGTCGATGCGTTTGAAACCGCGATGTCCGAAGCGATCGGAGCCTTGCGGGAGTTGCGTGCCCGCCGGGAGTCCGAGGCATCTCGGATGGAACTCGAACTTTCGGCCTTGAGGACACGGTACCGTTCCGACAACACCCAGTCTGCCTACACGTTGCTGCAGACCGTGCTGGACGCCACGCGGCAGATCGAAAGTGTCCTGCGACCCTACCGGTATCTCTGGCTCGAGGCGGAGGGGGGCGTGGATATCCGTTCCACCCATTCGTTCGATGGGAGCGAATCGGTGCGTGGAGCGTCTGCGAACCGAGTCTTGCGCATTTCCGAGGATTCCCTGCGAAACGGTCCGGCGATCGCGGTGTATCGGGTGAATGTCAACACTCCCCAAAATTATCGGTTGTTCGTGTCCGCAGACACCGGGGCGAGGTATCAGGTGCGCGTGGACGGACGGACGGTTGCTCCTCAGGCGGGAGCGCGGGTCGGGCGGGAATATTCCGCGGCATCCCTGATCTGGCGAGATCAGGGAGAAATGCGTCTGGAACGCGGAGATCATGTTGTGGAGATCGTCGCAGACGGCCCGATGGACTTGGACGCAGTCATGCTCTCGGCCGGCGGTGCGCGCCCCGACGGCGCGGACCCGCCGTCGGTCCGAACGGCGGCACCTCGGGAAAAATGATCCCGCGACTTCTCAGTGCCGGAGTGGTGGTCGTGGACGTGCTTTGCGGGCCGGTGGATCGGTTGCCGGAGCCCGGCGGACTCGAACTGATCGACGGCTTGAGTCTCGAAGTGGGGGGCAACGCCGCCAATGTTGCGACCGCGTATGCCCTCCTCGGTGGCCCTACCCGGCTATGCGCCTGTGTCGGCAACGATCCCCTGGGCGATTTTGTCGTTAACGACTTGATTGCCGCGAACGTCGACTGTACCCATTTGCGACGCGACTCTACATTGCCGACCGCCAGCACGGTCGTCGTGGTCGACTCTGCGGGAGAACGTTCGTTCCTGCATTGCCCGGGAGCCAATCGGGATCTACGACGTACGGACATTGAAGCGGCGTTGAGCGACGTCGCGGGCGTGGTCATCGCCGGGGCTGGTCTCGTGCCGGGGTTGCATGGCACCGACCTGCTCGCATTGGCGCAACTTGCACGGGAACAGCGGGTGGTGACGTTTCTGGATGCAGTTTTGAACCCGTCGGTAGATTTGCGCGACGTGGTGGTTCCGGCGCTGCGTGCGGTCGATTGGTTTGTTCCGTCTGCTGTCGAGGCAGAGTTGATCACGGGCTTCAGAGATCCTTGGGACCAAGTTGCGGGCCTGGTGGACCTTGGAGCACGCGGTGTTGTTGTCAAGTGCGGCACGCGGGGTTGTGTCGGCTTGAGCCCGGACGGCGAGCGCATCGATGTCGCCGCTTTCGAC
>CAZYBA010000529.1:729-1918 GCA_964646105.1 uncultured Armatimonadia bacterium | reverse complement strand
CGCGGCATATGTGGCTGGACCAAGACCCGAGCTGTACGGCAATCGCATCGGATAATGCATTGGTACACCAGGCACTGGAAGGCGCGCGGAAACGCGGCATGCGGGTTTGGTTGCTGGTGGTTTGCACTCAATACGAGGCGTCCGCCTTCAACCTCGAACCCTGTTTCCATGGTTGGGGACCCGAGGGCAAGACGATTGCCTACTACGACCTGGACTGCCCAGGATTGCAGGAACGGATCGCCACTCTGTTTTCCGAGGTGGTCGAATTGTTCGGTGCGGCCAGCGACGGCTTGATCGTCGAGATGGAGTTTTGCGACCGGGATTCCCCCCATCGCATTCCGATGTACGACGTCTGGGCCGCGCAAAACGAGCGACCGGATTACGCAACCATCAAGGACATTTCCCTTGAACCACGATCCTACCCGTTCCAGCATTGGCGCGATTACACAACTTCACGGCGGATTGCAACTTTGCGGCAAATCGAGGCGACGGTCCGCAACGCTGGATACCGGGGGCGCCTCGCGACTATTGCAGAACTGGTCACCGAGCGTATGGTGGTCTGTGGGAACCAGAATCTGGAGATGCTGCGGGGCGCGTTGCCGGACCTCGCGTTGGTCACCTACGACGGTCTCTACGATCGTCGCCTGCACCGACAGGCCACCATGGACTTGTGTGTGCAAGCCCCGCGTGCACTCGGGTTCGAAGTCGGCTATCTCACGCGGGGCGTGATGACATTCGGGACAGTTCCTTGGCTGCCTCCCACCGATTTGCCAGCCCAATGGCGAATGCAACTGGAGGATGCGCTGGTCAATCGGCCCGGATGGGGATTTCCGGATGGCCGGACCGCCCGATTGGAACTGCTCCGCCTAGCCCGTGAAGTTGGATTGACTCGCTGAAAGGCTGGGCTCGATTGCGATGAGGCCAACATCAGCAGAGTGCCTTTCAAGAGTAAAGGGTCCCCAATCGTTTGGAAGACGAATGGCAGGGTTGGACCTTGGGGCATCGCACTGAAGTTGTCCATCCCGCTCTTGCCCCAAGGTACCGTCGAAGACGGGCTTTCCGAGGGCCGGGCACTTCAGTGCCCGGGGAGCAAGGCGCCGCGCAATTGCGGTTTCCAGCAACCCAGCCCCGGCATTCCCGCCCCCGCTCTTCCACCAAGGTCCCGTCGAAGACGGACGGCCGAGGAACG
>CAZYBA010000529.1:0-719 GCA_964646105.1 uncultured Armatimonadia bacterium | reverse complement strand
AGGCGCTGCGCAATCGCACCCGACTTCGATTCGCTCTCGTTAGCCGATCGACCCGTCCCATCCCCCCAAAAAAGCAGGAGCGCGATGGACAAACCACCAAACTATCGTCGCCAAAACAGGAGGACCCGATGGACGACACAACCACCCCCAAGATCGACCGGCGCAAGTTTCTCGGCGCGACCGGAGCCAGCGCCCTGATGCTGGGCACCGCCACCGCACATGCGTCACCCAACGAACGCATCAATGTCGCCGGAATCGGCGTCGGCAGCCAAGGTGGCTCCGATGTCGACGCCGTGGTGGCCGAAGGCGCCAACCTGGTCGCCCTCTGCGACGTCGACCTCAAGTACGCGGGCAAGAAATTCGCCCAGTACCCCCAGGCGAAAACCTACAAAGACTACCGCGTCATGTTCGACGAAATGGGCAAGGACATCGATGCCGTCGTCATCGGAACTCCCGACCACACCCACGCGGTCATCGCGCTCGAAGCCATGCGCCGCGGCAAGCATGTCTACTGCGAAAAACCCCTGTGCCACAGCATCCGCGAAGCCCGCGCGCTGATGGACGCCGCCAAGAAACACAAGGTGGTCACCCAGATGGGCAACCAAGGCCACTCCAGCGGCAGCATCCGCACGCTCTGCGAATGGGTCTGGTCCGGAGCGGTCGGAAAGGTCAACACAATCCACCTCGGCTGCGACGCGTTCCGCGATGTCTACAGCCAG
>CAZYBA010000528.1:350-1918 GCA_964646105.1 uncultured Armatimonadia bacterium | reverse complement strand
GGCCAAGGTAAGTTCGACTCCGGGGTCCCCGCCGGGCTCGCGGTGGATGCGGATTTCGACGACTCCTTCGGCGCGGGCCTTGCGCAGGAGTCGTCCGACCTTTACCCGGGAAATGCCGAGTGCGCGGGCGATTTCTTCCTGGGTGCGATCGTCGATGTAGTAGAGAGTGGCGACCCGCGCGAGGATTTCGCGGTCGGTCGGGGGGGATGCTCCCGCACCGGATTCGGCGCGGCGTTCCACGGCAGCGTCCATCTTGCGGGCATCTTAACAGACCGGATTTGCGGCGGGCATGGTCCCGGCCCGGATTCCGGTATTTCTGAACAAATGAACAGGCACTGAGCGTTTCGTCCCCCACTCGCTGCCCGCGTAGACAAAACGCCAACACAATGTCGTTCCCGCCGCGTCCCGGCCGCCCCCCACCCCTTGGTAGGATGCGGCATGCTGCAATCCTCCCCTTCCCAGGACAACGTCGACGAACGGATCCGATTTGCCCGCCCCGTGCCGTCGCCACGCCGGTGGTTTGCCGGACGGAACGCGCCGGGGACGCGTCCCGCGGAGGGCTTCGACGCCGACGGCGTGCGGGCCTTGTGGATCGACGGGCCCATTTATCGGGGCAAGCCCACCCGGTTCTTCGCGTGGATGGGGATGCCTGAGGGCGCGGGGCCGCGTGAGAAAGTGCCGGGGATGGTGCTGGTGCACGGTGGCGGCGGGTCGGCGTTCGCGCACTGGGTACGTATGTGGAACCAGCGCGGCTACGCGGCCATTGCGATGGACACCTGCGGGCACACCCCCGACCATGCCGGGAAGCGTCGCGACCAGCACCGGGACGGCGGACCGGCGGGTTGGGGCCGGGTGGACGCCGTATCGGATCCGGAGACCGACCAGTGGGTGCACCACGCAGTCGAGACCGTGATGCGGTCGCACGATGTGCTGCGCAGCCAGCCCGGCGTGGATCCGGAGCGCATCGGGCTCACCGGCATTTCCTGGGGCGGGGTGCTGACCGCGATTGTGGCGGGGCATGATCCGCGCTACCGGATGGCGGTGCCGGTGTACGGCAGCGGTTTCCTGCACGAGTCCCCGGGGCTGGGGTTTGCCAATTATTCCAAGGAACAGGTGGAGCGCTGGGATCGGTTGTGGGACCCGGCACGGCATGTGGGGCGGGCGCGGATGCCGATGCTGTGGATCAACGGCACCAACGATTTCGCGTTCACGCCGCCCATGTGGCAAGGCACGCACCGCCTGGCGCGCGGGCGCAAATGGTTGACTTTCCCCTTGGAAATGCCCCACGGCCATGTGCAGGGAGAGGTTCCGGTGGAGATCGGGACATTCGCCGACCAATTGCTGCGAGGTGGGCCGGCGCTGGCGCGGGCGGTACGAACCACGGGAACGGGGACGCGTCGGGACGTTCGCTTCGACGGCGGGATTGGGTTGGAATCGGCCCACCTGTTGTGGACCGGGGAGCGGACCGGGAAATGGCCGGACCGGAAATGGCAGCGGGTGGACGGTGCACTCGACCGCTTGCGCCGAACGGTGTCGGTGGAAATCCCGGTGGATGCGGCTTTCTGGGC
>CAZYBA010000528.1:0-340 GCA_964646105.1 uncultured Armatimonadia bacterium | reverse complement strand
AATGTGTCGTCGACGGAGATCGGGGGTCTATGACCCGGCCGGGTGATTGCGCCGACCGTACGCGGGCTTGAAACGGCATTGGAAAGCCCGTCCCAATCCAGCCCATTCGAAAACAAAACCGCCCCGCGGGAGAGCCCGCGGGGCGGTGGTTTTTCGGCGATGACGATGGGAACGGTGGCATGGATGGACCGTGGCGGGCGACGCTTTGCGCCGCGATCCGACACCGGGCTCGCGTGTCCCGCGGCGATCTCAGGCCTTGCGGCGCTTGCGGATCACCAGTCCGGCGAGGCCGGCGCCCAGAACACCCATCGCGGCCCATTCGCCCGGCTCGGGGACTGTG
>CAZYBA010000527.1:0-1919 GCA_964646105.1 uncultured Armatimonadia bacterium | reverse complement strand
GCGGCTTGATGAACATCTTGGTGTGGTGCAGCTGGACATTGGGTCCGAGGATGGCTTGCGCCACGGACGTAAACCGCGGGTCGGTGATCATCCGCGAAAACCACGCGTCGTGGAACTGGACATCGTGGGTGTGCTGGAGGACGGTCCCCTGTCCGCCGGCGTGCTTGCGTGCGGAACCCCAGGTGGGGTCGGCACCGGTCATGGTTTCCTCGTACAGACGCCGCGAAAGTTCGTGCAGCCGGGCACGTCCTTCGGCCGCTTCCTCGCGGGTGAAAAGTCCCTTGATGAGGACGTAGCCGTTTTCCCGATAAAACGCCAGTTGTTCGTCAGTCATTGTCGTCGTCGATCCTAAGATGGGTTCGGCATTGCCAGGCTGCGGGCGTCGATGCCCGTTGGATTCACCCTAACGCATACGCAGGTGGCGGCGCAAGGCAAAAAGCGAACCGGCCGCGCCGACCAGTATTCCCCCCGTTGCCAACCACAGCGCGACCAGCGGAGCGTCGAAGGGCAGCGTGCCATTGGCGAGCAATGGAATCCCGTTCACCAACGATCTAACCGCGCGGTCTGCGCCCCATAGGATGCCCGTGGCAAGGGTTCCCGCCGCGAGTCCGTGCAGCATGCCCTCGAGCACCATGGGAAGTCGGATGAATGCTCCGGTGGCCCCGACAATGCGCATGATCTGGATTTCACGGCGCCGGTCGTGGACGGAGAGGCGGATGGTGTTCATCACCACCAGCAGCGCGCCGGCAAGAAGGGCGAGACCGGTGGCCGCGCCGAGTTTGCCAAGGAATCCGGCAACGCGCATCGCCATGGCCAACTCTTCCTCCATCACATCCACACCGTCCACCTCCGCGTGCCAGCCACGCACCGTGGCGGCGGACTTGCCGGCGGCCGACGGGTTGTCGAATCGAACGACATACGTGTGCGGGAAAACGTTCGGGATGGTGTTGGTGTCGATTGGCAGCCCTTTCACCTGTTCGGCGAACGCGGCTTCCTTGGGGATGAATTCGACCTTGCGGACGCCGGGGAGGCGCACCAGCCGGCTCCGGATTTCCGCCAGCCGTTCGGCACTCGTTTCGGGGCGGCAGAAGACGCGCATCTCGAACGTGTCGACATGGTGGCGTGCGATGTGGACGATCTGCAGGGACGTCAATGCGAAGGCGCCGCAGAGCACGAGTGCCGCGGTCAGGGTGGAAATGGCGGCAGCGGTCATCATGCTGTGCCGGGTGAGGTTGACCAACGCCTCGCGCAGCAGGAACGGCAGCGAACGCATCAGGAGCGGTCCCCGTAGGTGCCACCGGGCGTGTCGCCGGTCACTCGGCCGTTCTCGATCGCCACCACCCTTCGTCGCATCCGGTCCACCGAAATCCGGTCGTGGGTAGCCACCACCACCGTGGTGCCGCGTGCATTCGCCCCGGCCAGCACATCCATGATTCCGGCGGCGGTATCCGGATCGAGGCTGCCGGTGGGTTCGTCGGCAAGGAGCAGCGGAGGTTCGTTGACCAGCGCCCGGGCGATCGCGACCCGCTGCTGTTCCCCGCCGGAGAGTTCAGCCGGATAGGATCCCGCGCGGTGCATCATGCCGACCTGCTCGAGGACAATCGGCAGCTTACGTCGGGTTTCCTTGCGGCTTAGTCCGATCACATGGCAGGCGAACGCCACATTTTCCCAAACGGTCCGACGCGGCAAAAGACCGTAATCCTGAAGCACGATTCCCATGCGGCGACGCAAGGCCGGGACTGCCTCGCGGGTAAGCGTGCCCACATCGGTTCCGTCCACGGTCACCCGCGATTCCTCCATGGCTTCGAGCAAGGCGCTTTGGGTTTTGGGAGTGGTGCGATTGATTTCGTCTGCCAGCAGGACTTGGGCAAACAAGGGGCCGGGATGAAAGACAAAGCGGTTTTGTTCACGGTCAAAGA
>CAZYBA010000526.1:0-1941 GCA_964646105.1 uncultured Armatimonadia bacterium | reverse complement strand
TCGATTCCTTCGTTGAACAAATCCACACTGCAAATCGCGTCGATCCGACCGGCCTCCAAGTCCAAGAGCGCCAATTCCCGATCGTCCGATCCATTCCCGCCGTGGCACAGTCGTACGCGCACTCCACGATCCTGCAGCCAATTCCGTACAAATTCCGCGTGCCGGACCGACGCGCAAAAAACCAAGGTTCGCGACCCGGGCTTACCGGGATCGTTCCACGCATTCCACAAGGTCTCCATACGGGCCTGGGTCTCGATCGCAACCGACAATTCCTCGGGATCGAAACGTCCGCTGCGCCAGGGAATGTTCGAATAATCCGTCGTGTCCGCCAGCCCGTAATACGCAAACGGCACCAGAATTCCCGATTCAATGCCGGCGGCCAAATCGGCGCGGAACGCCACATAATCGTCGAACAGCCCCGCCACATCCCCGCCGTCACCACGCTCCGGCGTCGCAGTCAGGCCGAGCAGAAATTGCGGAGTGAAATGGGCCAGAATCCGCCGGTAACTCGCCGCATCGGCATGATGCACTTCGTCCACAACCAAGTAATCGAAGTGCGTCGGATCGAACGACACCAGCGACTCCGACCGGGACAGCGATTGCACCGACGCCAGCAAGAAATCGAAATCGGCACGCGGGCGGTTTCCGTCCACCAGCCACGCAAAACGCGCATCCGGGAACCCTTGACGCAGGGCAGCAGCCGCCTGTGCGAGCAATTCACGCCGATGCGCCAACCACAGCACCCGCGGCATACGCCCTGAGTCTTGCGCCCACGCCGCAATATCCTGAACCGCGAGCAATGTCTTGCCGAGACCGGTCGCCAGAACCACCAAGCCGCGTTGTCGCCCTTCCCCACGGGCCGCAGCCAATCGCGCAAGGGCGGATTGCTGGAACGAATTGGGGGCGGGCATGGCCACAGGGCGGTCGGCGACCAATTCTCCCACGGGGAACGGTCGGGGCTGCGCACGGACCCGCGCCGCATACGCCGCAATCCAGTCGCGGTCGAGTGGACGGCCTTGCTGCCACAGACGTTCGAACGATTGGCCGACCCGGTTCCAGGCGGCGCGATCGCGGTGGCGGTCCACACGCATGTTCCACTCGATTCCGTCCACCAACGCGGAACGCGAGAGGTTGCTCGAACCGACAAACGCCACCCCGAAGTCGGGACCCTCGAGATGCCATGCTTTCGGATGGAACGCACGCCCGCCAAGCAACGCGGTCTCGACCACCCGGCAGTCGAATGTGCCCGGTTCCAATCCCGCGGCCGTGTCGACACCTTCGAACGCATGGTTCTCGTCGCTCCAGTCGGCGAGGCGGCGCAGGGCGTCCACTTGGGTGATATCGAGATAGTCGCCGGTGACAATGCGCAGGTCCGCCCCACGCTGCAGTGCGTCCCGGACCGCCGGCTCGATCACCTTCAGCCCGCTGTCCTGGACAAATGCGGAGAGAATGTCGATACGGGACGCCCTCGGCAGCAGAGGGGCAAGCGACGCATACAGTCCACGCCCCGGTTCGCCGTCGGTCAGGATTTCGTCACGGACACGCAGATAATTGGCCTTGTCCGGCACGACGTAACGAACTCCGCCGCGGGGGTCTTCGACATCGCCGGCGTACCGCGCAATGACATGGATGTGGACATGCAACACGGTCTGTCCGGCGGCCAGACCGGCGTTGAACCCCACATTGAACCCGTCGGGCGCGAACTCCCGCGCCAGATCTGCCTGCACGACCTCGACCAACGCCCACAACGCCCGCTTTTCATCGTCGGTGCAGTGGAAATAGTCCGGCACGTGACGTCGGGTCATGATCAACGTGTGACCGAGCGAAACCGGATAACCGTCCCGAACCGCCACCGCGAGCGGGCTTTCCGCGACAACATCCATGACGGACCGGGTGCAGAACGGGCATTCCATCGCGGGACTGGTATCACACTCCGCGAAA
>CAZYBA010000525.1:0-1943 GCA_964646105.1 uncultured Armatimonadia bacterium | reverse complement strand
CTGTGTCGGCCCGGTCCCGGAACAGCAAAACCTCCCCGCAGGCATTGCCCGCGGGGAGGTTCTGATTCGTGGGTGTCGTCGTCCCTGATTGGAGATCCGGGACGGGAACGGCGATCAAGCCCGCTTGCGCCTGCGGATCACCATTCCGACCAGCCCGGCACCCAGTACGCCCATCGCGGTCCACTCTCCCGGCTCCGGCACCGAAGCGGCGGCGCCATATGTCCAGCGATAGGTTCCCGGGGTCAATGCCATGGAATGGAACGATTGCCCGTTCCACACCGAGCCTCCGGATATAGGGGTTCCGGAATTGTAGCCGACGCCCACCATCAGTTCCGTGATATCCGGATTGAGCCCGAACTGGTTTCCGAAATTGGTGTTCGGGAACAATGTTGGACCGGAATACGCGAAACTCCAGGTCGAGTAAAGGGGGTCGGCTGTCAAACCGTCGTAGAAATCGCCGTAGACCCCTTCGCCGACGACGAAAAAGTGGGTTTCGTATTGGCTGGGAAGCGGAGACGTGTTGAGGTAGGTCAATGCGCGGGTGTCGATTTCACCGTCGACCGTAGCGGTCACATTTCCGGCGGCTTGTTTGAAGTTGACCTGGAGGCTCGACTGGGAATGGGCGTCCAGACAGGCCAGCATTCCGACGACAACAGCCGCGGATCGAATCCAGCGGACAGGGTGTTGGTCCATTGTGTTTGCTCCTTTTCGTGGACTGCCGATGCGGCGATTCCCGCCTGCCGACAGCCCTTCGGTCGGTCCGAAAACACGCGGCCGACCGTCCCGAGCGTATCCCTGCCCCGATGCGGCATGAAGGTCGGATTGACGTAAACGGGGTGTGGCGCCTGCGGATGCATCCGGTTCGCGGCGTCGTTGTGCCGCGACGATAGGGAGAAAAACCGCGCGGGTTCCCATGCCTTCGGGGGCACTGTCGGGGGGCGAGCGCAGGGTGCAAGCTGGAATCGAAACACCGGGAGCGCCGGAAGTGGGTGTGAACCGAGGCGAAAACGTTATGGATCCAAAGACGGCAGAACCTCCCCGCAGGCATTGCCCGCGGGGAGGTCTGGTTTGTGTCACCCGATGCCCCCCAAGGGTGGGCCGGGGCCGGACCCGATGCGTGTCAGGCCGTGCGACGTTTGCGCAATACCAGCCCGGTCAGCCCGGCACCGAGGATTCCCATCGCTGCCCACTCGCCCGGCTCCGGCACCGCGCCGCCGCCTGCCGTGAACTTAAAATTCGGTCCGAAAAAGCCCGCATCGAAGGACGATGTGACATTGCCAGGAAACGAAAAGCTCGAGTTCCCGTTAGACCGGCTCCCGAGATATGTCAGTCCACTCGCCATGACGAGATTGCCTGCGGGGACATATCGCCAGCCATCATCGCCAGCTTGCATGCCACCGATCACATAAGACCCCGCCCCGAGCGTCGTCGTGCCTGTTAGAGCAGACGAGTATCGAAAGGCGCCATCGAGAGGGTCTGTCGTTCCGGCAGAGACGGTGCCACTGACATATTCCACGCCGGTGGAGTCCCAGATCTTGATGGCATGGCTTGAACCAAGGCCATTGAGTCCCTTATCCCAAAACCCCAGATGGGTTACCGTTATCGCCGATGCGGTGCTGAATGCCCATCCTCGCGTCTGTGATGAAGTACCAGACCCCCCCCCGGATGTCCATGACAAGGCGATTGTTTGCGATTGGGCCGGCAGCTGCAACCCAAAGGCTGCAAGCGCGACAAAAGACCCGGTAACCGCCAACTTGATTCGTAACATTACGTTAGCTGTCCTTTTTCCCCTTAATAGTGCGCAACATGTTCGCCCCCCCCGATCAACGACCGAGGCGCCAAACGATTCGGGTCGTCACTAATACGTCACAGGCAATTGTAGTTCCGGCCCCCCCCCCCGAAAACGGCATATTTGCCGGGTTTCCGAGTCGGGAAACTTTTTC
>CAZYBA010000524.1:0-1949 GCA_964646105.1 uncultured Armatimonadia bacterium | reverse complement strand
CCCACCGGAGGGGGGTTGGGTAATGATCTCGTTGAATATCGGACGTTGGACTGCTTGGATTGCCGCAGCGACGGTGGGCACTGCGTATGCCGTGGGGTTGGTACCCGGCCAGCGCGCTCGCCCACAAGCGCGCCCCCGCCCTGCCGCCATGAACAACGGAATTGACTTTCGCCTCTCCGAAGGACGCGCGGTGCAGACGGCATCGGCCGAGCGTCTCCCGGAAGCCCCTGCCACGCGCCTCTCCGACGATGAGGCGTTGAAGATCCTGGCCCGGTTGCAGCCGGCGAAGGTGTTGCCTGACGACGAGACGCCGTTTGCGCTGCGGGAGTCGTCGCTCCCTCCGCCGCGCGCCGGCAAGACCATCGAGGCACCGTTTCCGCCACCCAGCGCCGCTCCGCCCGCGGCTGTGGCTTCCGGTCCGTTGGAAGTGCGTCGTGTGAGTCCGTCCGGCGATGTCGACATGGCCGACCGGATCACGATTACGTTCAACCAGCCGATGATCCCGCTCAGCAGCCAGGACCAGGCGGCCACCAACGTGCCGGTGCGTCTTTCCCCGAAGGTGGAGGGGGCATGGCGCTGGATGGGCACCCAGACGCTGGTGTTCGATCCGGGCTCGGGCAAGCGCCTCCCGATGGCCACCGAATATACGTTGACCATTCCCGCGGGGGTGAAGGCGGTCTCGGGTGCGTCATTGGCGGCGGATGTGGTTTCCACGGTTCGTACCCCGGCCCCGCGTGTTTTGTCGTCCGGGCCGCAGGGGGATTCGCAGCCGCGCGACCCTGCGCTTTGGTTGCTTTTCGATCAGAAGGTGGACCCCGCCGCCCTCTTGGCCAAGACCAAGGTGACACCTGCGGGGGTCTCGCTGCGGCTTGCCACCGATGCCGAGCGCAAGGCGGTGCTATCCCGGATCGGCGGGGGCACGCCGGCGGAACGAATCGCCGTCTTCAAGCCAGTCGCCCCCTTGCCGTCCAACGCGCCGGTTCAGGTGGAATTGGCCGCCGGCGCCGGGTCGCTCGAGGGACCGCGGACCACCGCCGCGCCGCACCGGTTCGGGTTCCGGACGTTCGCCCCGCTGACCGTCCGTGCCAGCCGCTGTTCGTGGGGTGACGAGCCCTGCCAGCCGGACAATCCGTGGTGGTTCGAGTTCAACAACGAACTCGATGCCGAAGCGTTCGATCCCGCATGGGTGACCGTCGAACCCGCGTTGCCGTCGTTCTCCGCCACCGTGCAGGGCAACCAGATCGTCGTGAACGGGATCAAGAAGGGGCGCACGGACTACCGAGTGACCCTTTCGCCACGCATTGTCGACATCCACGGGCAGACACTCGGGACGCGGCGCGTGGTGGATTTCAAGATCGGTCCCGCCGAGCCGGGTTTCCTCCCGCCGTCCCAGCCGTTCGTGGTCGCCGATCCCGGTGCGCCGGCACGGGTGGTGTTCCGCTCCCGCAACCTCCGTCGCTTCCGGGTCCGCTTGCACAAGGTTTCGCCTGAGCAGTGGGATTCGTGGATTCGTTGGCAATCGACCGGCCGCAATCTCGACGGCATCCCCGGCACCCGTGTCTCCGACAAGGATGTCATGCCGGGTGGAGGGGCGGACAACTGGACGGAGAGCGGTATCGACCTGGGGCCGGCGCTCGAAAACGGCCTTGGCAACGTGCTGGTGTATTGGGACGCTGCCCCGGGCGGGCGTTGGCGCGACAACCACATCACCGGCGCGGCCTGGGTGCAGGTTTCGAAGGTCGGAATTTCTGCCCATGCGGATCCGGAGACGGTCTTGGTGTGGGCGACCGACCTCGCCAAAGGCACGCCGTTGTCCGGGGTGGACGTGAAACTGGTCGGTGCGGGAAAGACGGCGGTTTCGGGCAAGGACGGTTTGGCACGGATTGCGCTCGCCAGCAAGCCTGGCTCCCGGATCGAAGTGCGGCGTGGCAACGATGGGGCGGTCCTGC
>CAZYBA010000523.1:0-1973 GCA_964646105.1 uncultured Armatimonadia bacterium | reverse complement strand
ATTTCTCCCTTATGGCCTCCGCTTTTGAATGCTTGGTGGGCCCTGGAGGACAACTCGGCCCCCTCATCATCGACTGTGCAAACGGTGTGGGTGCCACTGTTGTTGAACCGCTGCTCGCTCAATTGAAGTTGCGCGGAATCAATGTTATCGGAATGCGCCGCGCCGGGGTTTCCGGCGCATTGGCGGCAACCGTTGGAATCTTCTTGCCGGCGTTTCTGCTGGTCGCCGTTTCGTCCCGATTCCTGGACAAGTTGCGTGAATCGGAAGTGCTGATGCGGTTTCTGGCAGGCCTCAACGCCGCGTCCGTAGGAACCATGGCATTGGTGGTATACGAGATGGGAAAGGGCATCGCATCGGGTTGGTTCGCTTGGGCAGTCTTTGGAATCAGTGCCCTATGCTTCTGGAAAACCCGGATGAATGTCGCCTGGGTGATTGTGTGCAGTGCGGTTGCAGGGAGTTTCGCGGGCTGGCAGATGCCTGTGCTGTTCGGGATTTGAAGCGATCGGGAATCGACCGCACCTCCACCGGTATCGGCAGACCTTCGGTATGCAAACCATTTCGGGGGAACGGGTTGGAATTATGGCGGGGCCCCGACCGGGTCGCGCAGCCGTTGTTACCATCCGACCCGGGACAGTGTCGCCAGGTACGGTTGCCTGGATAGCCAGACTGCAACGTACTGGGCGGCGACAGCGATCCCCGCCCGGCAGTTGGTGTGTAAGTGGTGGTCCCGGACGGATTGCGCCCTAAGCCAGGATGTCCTTCACGACATGCCCGTGGACATCCGTAATTCGGAAGTTCCGTCCTTGGTGTCGGAATCCGAACCGTGTATGGTCGATTCCGAGCAGGTGCATGATGGTTGCCTGCAGGTCGTGGACGTGCACGACCCCCGGGATGAATTGGTCCTTGGTGGGGTTGACCGGATTACCGTCGGCGTCGGCGACATTGTAGCTGTAGGGATCGGTGCGGCCGTAGGTCAGCCCGCCCCTTACTCCCCCGCCTGCCATCCAGAGGGAGAAGCAGCGCGGATGGTGGTCCCGTCCGTAATTATCCTTGGTCATTCGGCCTTGGGAGTAGCTGGTCCGTCCGAACTCCCCTCCCCAGATGACCAGGGTGTCGTCCAGCATCCCGCGTTGCTTGAGGTCCTTGATCAGTGCCGCCGATGCTTGGTCGGTGAGGCGGGCTTGGTGACGGATGTTGCCCGGCAGATCACCATGGTGGTCCCAGCCCTGGTGGTAGAGCTGAACAAAGCGCACTCCCCGCTCGGCAAGACGCCGTGCGAGAACGCAGTTGGCGGCGAAGGTTCCGGGGCGCCGGGCATCCTCGCCGTACAGCGCGAATGTCGAATCGGGCTCGCTGGACAAATCGGTGACTTCCGGAACGGAAGTCTGCATCCGAAACGCCATTTCGTACTGGGAGACACGGGACTCGATTTCAGGGTCGAGTTCGCGTTCGAATTGCGACTTTTCGATGCGTCCCAAGGCATCCAGCAGGGACCGCCGACTGGTCGGGCTGACTCCATTCGGGTTGGCAAGATAAAGCACGGGGTCCTTGCCAGAGCGGAACTGGACTCCCTGGTATCGGGAATCGAGGAAGCCGCTGCCCCAGAGGCGGCTGTAGAGGGGTTGATCGCCTTGTCCCGCGGTAACCAAAACCACAAATCCGGGAAGGTTGCTGTTTTCGGAGCCAAGCCCGTACGAGACCCAAGACCCCATCGAGGGACGTCCTGCGATCTGCGAGCCGGTCTGGAAGAACGTTATGGCGGGGTCGTGGTTGATCGCCTCGGTCCACATGGAGCGGATCAGACAGATGTCGTCGGCGATCGCGCCGGTGTACGGGAGCAGTTCGGAAAGTTCCATTCCCGACTTGCCGAAACGTTTGAAATCAAAGACGGTACCCGCGAGGGGAAACTGGGATTGGTTGGCGCTCATCGCGGTCAAACGTTGCCCTTTGCGCACATTCTCGGGCAGGTTTTG
>CAZYBA010000522.1:0-1982 GCA_964646105.1 uncultured Armatimonadia bacterium | reverse complement strand
CGACCGCGCCCGCTTTGCCATCGCCATGGCCGGCGCCGCACGTCCTGCCATGGCACCTCCCGGAGCTCCCGGCGCGGCGTCCATCACCACCATTCGGCTCCCGAGCTCCATGCCACTGGCCGAAGCTTGCGCCTCCAAGACCTTCGATGGATCCTCGAGCAACAGGTGCGAACGCAAGTAGGTGTCGTTGACATCCGGACCAACCGCCGGATGGAACGCACTCAGCGGGTCGCCGGGATTCCAACCCGCCAGCGCCAACACCGCCTCGTCCACCACCACCACCGCCACTTCACTCTCCACAACCGGCTTGCCGTCGGCGCCGGTCACCGCAATCGCAACCGATGTCTTGCCGCCGGGCTCGACCGAACGTTCACCCGGTGTGGCGGCGACCCGCAACCGCAGGCTGTCCTTGCTCACATTGAGCGGCACCGAACCGGACGCGAACGCCGGGCGGGTCAAACCGGCCAACGGCTTGCCGTCCGCGCCAGACCGCGGAGCCTGACCGGTCAAGTCCACCTGAACGGTCGCACCGGGAATCCACCGCGAATCCACCTTGACCCTAATTACCTTGGTGGACTTGGTGATACTGAACCGCTCTGTCGAGACAATCCCGTTGCGGCGAACTGTCAGCAACCCGTCGGCCGGCGCGAACGGCGCGCGCACCAGGAACGTGGCGGTCTCGCCCGGGGCATATTCCTTTTTCCCCGGGATCAACTCGACGGTCTCCTGCTCCAAGCCCCGCTGCGGCTCGGTCGGGCCACCCGATACCCACAGGGTCAGTTCGCTCGAGTTGGGACGCTCCTTGCTGTCAAGAACCGTCGCCCGCACCCGCCAGTTGCCACCGGTCTTCGGAGTGAACTGGGTTGTCGTAGCCTCCTTGCCCGAGCGGACAATCCATTCGGTTCGATCAACCTCCTTCTCGGCCCAACGTCCCTTCGACCACGCCCACTCGCGGCGGAACGCCTCGAAACGAATCTCAACGCCCGAAACCGCCTTGCCGTCGATGTCGCACACCAACGTATCCACCGAAATCGGCTTGCCCTCGTCCACAAACATCGCCCCGGCACGCAGGCCGACATACCGCTCGGACGGATGGACGAGCAGGGCGGTCGACGACGACAACGCCTGGCGGTTCACATCCTGAACCGTCGCTTCGGCGCGCAGCGAGTACGGACGTGACGGACGGACCGAGTCGACATCGATGTGGATACGATGCACCCCAGAAGGGTCGGTGGTGCCGGAGAACTCCTTCGACACCCCGAAATCGTCGCCGAACGGCCGGAACCCACGCCCCCGCCCCATCGGCATGGCCATCTCTTCACCCCCGGCGAACGAACGCCACCACGGGATCCACTCCCCGAACGTGAAGCCTTCGCGGCCCGGAGGCGTGTAATTGGTCGGCTTGGCCGAAACCTGCCAATTCGCCGACGCACCCGCCAATCCGCCCCCGGCGTAGTACTTCGCATCCACCGCGACATCGATGCCGGGACCACGCACCACGTGCGGAGCCGGGGTTTCGGTGCGGGTGGTCACCTCGATCTCAGGGCGGCGGAACTCCTGCACCTGGATCCGGTGCGCGTGCCCGCCCACGGTCAACACCGCATCGCCCAGATTCATGGTTTTGGGCAGGTCGAATTTCACGTCGAACCCGCCCCAGGCGTTGACATTCACCGATCCCTTGCGCACTTCGTTGCCAACCGGATCGTTCAGCTGCCAGGTGATCGTCTTGATGTCGGCCGGGATTTCCAGGATGCCGTTCCTGCCCGGCTGCTGGCGGCGTGCCCACCCTTTCACCCGCACCGTTTCACCGGGCTTGTAGAGTCCGCGATCGTCAAAGACAAACCAGCGCATCTGCGCGCCCCGACCTTGGACCACCCATGGACTGCCCGACCAATCCCAGAAGCTGGCGGGCAGGAACGCCACATCGGTGCCACGCCGCACTTCGATCCGGGAGCCAGGCTTGCTGGCGAGCGCAATCCGTG
>CAZYBA010000521.1:0-1991 GCA_964646105.1 uncultured Armatimonadia bacterium | reverse complement strand
GCTGGCTTGTCTCCAAGGCGCGACTTGGAACGCAATGTCGCCGTTGCGAGAAATAGCCAAGGCGTTATTGTTATCGAGCCAGCCCCAGTTGCCGTCCGCGTACGCGTAACGGACGGTGGTTTCGAGGGGGGCGGTGGGGACGATGTCGAGGCGCACATAATCCATCGTGGTGCTGTTGACTACCAGATGGTTGTCGTACCAGCGGATCTGGGCTGGGTTTCCAATGCGGTTGAACAGACGCCGTCCGCCGTAATCGCCTGTTCCGTAATAGGCGGTTCCGCTCAGTTTGAGGTGGAATATGCCGTTGGCGTGGGCGAGGGCAGCCACCCCGTTGGAGTCGTAATCAAAATTGGTGAAACCGTGTGGTCCGATCTGCTCTCCTGCCACATTGCCGGAGACCACAAACTTCTCCCCGTCGAAAATGTATCGGTTACCCGACTCGCCGATGACGATCACCTGATTGGCTCGGGTCACCCGCAGGTCGACAGGCCTGTTGATGGGAAGCAGGAACGTGGTGTGGATTCCGTACGGGGTGGTCCGACCGACCGCGGTGGTCCAGGGATCGTAAAAGCAGGTGTACCAGAGGTTTCCGTCTTGATCGAATGACGGGCTTTCTATGTAAGGTACGCCAGTCATGTGCAACACGCGGGACTTGTCCGGGGCGATTTTGTACAGGTTGCCGTTCCGGGCGTAGTAGACATTGGAATCCTTGTCTACCGTGATGTTGCTGGACCAGTCGTTGCCCTGCCATTCTTGGATCTCGTAAAGGAGTTCGACGCGGTCCGTGCCCGCCGGGACCCTGTACAACGCACCAACCCAACGGAAATAGACGGTGTCGTCCGGTCCGATGCAGAGTTCCATGTAACCCGCAGGTTGCACGCCGTCCACGATGTGCTTCCAAGTGCCGTCCGGGCTGATCTTGGTCAACGCCCCGGAGCTGGTCAACCAGATGTTGCCTTGGGAGTCGAATTCCATATCGGCAATATTTAGCAGGGCCGGCTGGTCGGGAATCGTGCGCAGGTAACGCACCTGCGCGAGGCTGGGCCCCGCAATAATGCAAAGCAATGCGACACCGACCAGGATGGACTTCAACAGGGAACGCAGCATTGGAAAACTCCCGATCATATACTCGAGGCGCGACAATTCGATCCCATGTTGGCACGGAAATCTGGCAACGAGCGTTTCAAAACCGTTTCAGTCGGGTGGGGAATTGCCTTTGCGTTTCCAACCGTTCCGTAAAATGGACACGTGATATCGCCGAACCTGATGCTTCTCGGGATTCCTCACGCGATTCTTTCCGAACCCGCGGAGGCAACGGTCCGGTTCCGCTACCGTGACACCTGGCTGCTTCTGGCGTCGCTGGTGCTGGATCCCGATTGCACGTCACGGGAACGATTGATCGTACGCATGGGCCTCGATCGTGATGGGAATTCGGGTCGTGCCGCATTGCGCCTGCGTATTGACGACCTGCGCCACGGTGCCCGAACGGCGAGATCCCAATCGGCCGCGATCGGCCTGGGACCGGAGAATGTCCACGCGGATCGCGACACGGTTGCGGTCAACCCAAACCTGTTCCGAACCGATGTCGATGTCTTGCGCGCAACCGCCGCGGCATTGCCGGATCTGACGGACCCCGTCGACGTTCTCGCCCGGTTCGAATCGCTTGGTCCGTCGATGGGGGGGCGTTTTCTCGAGGGACTGGAGCGTGGCGGATCGGACTCTGGACTGCTGCCGGAATTGCTCTGCGGGATCTAGGCAAACGCAGCGACGCCCACGATGCGTTCCGCCGTGCTTACGAGAGGTTCCCTGAAAACATCGATCTGATCGGCGAATTGCTCGAGACTGTCGGCGATCACAACGCGTCGTGGCTGGGTATCCATTCCGCGCCACTCGACACGGTGGTCACCCTGCTGCCGATGGAAACGGCAAAGACAGGCTCCCTGTCGGTCGGGGAAACGGCAGTATTGAAAGCCGCCGTCCAAGAGCGTCTT
>CAZYBA010000520.1:0-2039 GCA_964646105.1 uncultured Armatimonadia bacterium | reverse complement strand
CCCCTCGCCCACTTCGAGAGTCAGATTGTCCACCGCGTTGACCACCTCCCGCTTGAGCGGGACTGGGTATTGCTTGGTCAGGTTTTTGATATCGATGGCTGCCGCCATGATTGGTTTCCTCCATGTCGCGTCCGGCGTTGCCGAGTGGATTGCCTGCGGAGACGTCGGTGGGCGACAGGTCGTCGATAGGATAGATGAATGGCAATGGTGGGGGCCGGTCCACCAGTGGACCGGGGCAAAACCCCGCGGGACACGGCGCTGACGCGAAGGAAATCGCGCCCGCCGCCGGCGCGGAACAGGCGCCCGGAGGCCCAAACACCCGGGTTCGGGACAGGCAAGTATAGTCTGCCGCCATGGGCATGTCAAGCATGCACACCTACGGTAGCAGCTCCTCCCGAGGCGGCAACCAGTTCCCCCGCCCACGAGAGATCCCCGACATTTTTTTCGCGAAACACAGTGTCATTTTGGCCCGAACCGTTGCAATAGTTACTGCAATCGGGCTACAACGTTAACGTTGTGTTTTGAGGTCGAATTCGGCTTGAGAACGCGGCACCAACCCAAATCCACAAGGGAGATTCCCAAGGACATGGCTTTCTCCGCCAAGCGAGCGTTCACGCTCATCGAACTGCTTGTGGTCATCGCCATCATCGCCATCCTCGCAGCGATTCTCTTCCCGGTCTTCGCCTGTGTCCGTCTCGGGGCTCGCCGCATCACCTGCCTCTCCAATATGAAGCAGCTCGGTCTCGGCACCATGATGTACGTTCAGGATTACGACGAAACCTACCCGCAGTCGGTTTCGAACATCAACGGCCAGTGGTTGACCAACTTCTGGCACATGACGCCACCGGACTGGTCCAGCCTGACCACCCACCCGGCTGTCATCGGCTCTCAATTCGTTTGGGCGAACTCCACCCAGCCCTACGTCAAGAACTACCAGATTCTTCGCTGCCCGTCGGCTGCCGAAGTGCGCAGCGGAATTGCCCGCTTCACTTACTCGACCGCACTCAAGCCGCCGATCGCCACGTCCTACACGTTCAACGGCCTGTTGAACAGCTACAGCCAAGCCGGAGTCGCGTCGGTCAGTTCCCTGCCGATGGTCTGGGAAGGTCGCGGCAAGGCCGCCATGCTTGGCGGAACCCTGCAGAATCCGTTGCTCACCTGCGCGAACCCCGCCCAGCCCTGCACCTATGTCGCACAAGGCGGAAGCGGTGTCAACGGCGGTACCGGCGGCGCGTTCGGCATCGACGGCTCGATCTGGATCCACAACAACGGCGCCAACTTCCTCATGGCCGACGGCCATGCCAAGTGGCGACGTCTCGGTGCACAGCAGTCGCCGCAGAACACCAATGCGAGCGTCGACCCCTACACCGGCTACAACGCCCAGGGAATCCCGGGATTCGTCTGGTGGAACGGCTTCCATCCGTGGCTCTTCCGCCCGGACTTCCAGCCGTAAGGAATCCATGATGACGAAGCCATTGAAATTCTACGGACTGTTTGCGATCGCGGGAGTTTCCCTCCTGTCGTTCGCGGCAGCCGGATGCAGCAAGCAGGAAGAAGAAGCCGCACCGCCTCCGCCCCCGGCACAATCCGCTGGTGGAGCGAACGCCCAACCGGGAACACCCGCACCGGGCAGCAGCAACATGACTCCGCAGTAAAAGCTGCACACAATCAGCCGACAAACCGGGACTTCTGTCCCGGTTTGTTTTTTTTACAATAGGCCCCGGGACGCCCAAACCCGACCTTATCCCGGACCACTGTCTCCAAGCCAACACGGATCGCCGAGGTATTCCCTACCGAAAAACCGGTAAGCGGCAGGCACCGTCGCGCCGCCAAAGGTGTTGACTCACGTTCCGGGTGCGGGTACGATGCCCGTCAAGCCGACCGAGACTCCCTCAACCGTCTCGTGTCGGAAGCGGCACGTCGGCAGACGGCCGAAATCCCGCCGCGAGGCGGGTAATTATCATACGGAGGACCTCCCAAATCATGCGCTCCGCATCGAATCGAGCATTCACGCTGCTCGAACTGTTGGTGGTGATCGC
>CAZYBA010000519.1:0-2039 GCA_964646105.1 uncultured Armatimonadia bacterium | reverse complement strand
CGGGCACCCGTTCGGAAATCCGATCAATCCTACAGTCCCGGGTGCCGATCTCGACCTGTATCAACAGGCTCGGATTCTTGACGGCACGGCGTCGTTTACGATGACGCAAGCGGTACAAGCGAATCTGGTTCGAGGTGTGCTCTTCGGGTACTCCGGATCCAACAGTGGCTCCCAGTATTTCGAGACGCGGGTCATGAAGGCGTGGGCCGGTTATTGGTTCCGCAATGCGACCAATAGGAGCCTCAAGCTGGTGCTCGAATATCCGGAACAGCGTTCGGTGGTGAGTCGGGTCGCCAAGACGATCACGCGTGCTTCCCTCGAGCAACCTGTGATGCGGACTATCGCTGCCGGAAGTCTTCGCGACTGGCGGCTTCAGGTCGGGGCTCGTCAGGGTCGCCTTCTCGATACGGACAACACGGTCGGTGTCTCTGGTCGGGCGACGGACCAATTCGACGGCGAGTTCGATGTCGAGAAGCCTCCGGTAATGGATGCTGCCCCGGCAGTAAGGCTTGGTATCGTTGGGGCGGATGCGGATGGCCGGAAGACGGCGTTTGCAGACGATCTCCGGTCGCCAGGCAAAGCCTCGTACCACTGGGATCTTGAGGTGTCGTCGAATGTCGACGGGGATATCGAGGTGATTTGGCCTTCTGCCAAGTTGTTGCCCCGGGAACTGGATGCCACTTTGGTTGACCTGGCTTCGGGTAAGCGGGTTGCGATGCGGAATCAACCCGGATATCGGGTTCCGCATTCGGGACGTTCGGTTCACCGGTTCCGGATCGAGGTTTCTCGATCGCAGACGGCTCCGATGGCGTTCACCAATGTTCGGATCGCGGGGTCCCGCGGCTCGAGTCGGGTGATCCGTTTCGGAACGACCCGCGAAGCAGATGTCGTTGTTGAACTTCAGACCTTGGGTGGAAAACTGGTTCGCCGGTTCGTTACCCGGTCGGTCGGGACGGCGGATAACAGCGTTGTTTGGGACGGTCGGGATTCCGACGGTGTCCAGGTTCCGGCGGGGACGTACATGGTCAACATGACCGCGACGGATTCGTCGGGCCGATCGATCAGGCAACGGATTCCGTTGACTTCGGTCCGTTAGGTTTCAAGGTTGGTTCCCTGTTTCCGCAGGGAACCGCCTTTTGGTTGTAGAATCGAAATTCCGAAACATTCGGTTGCAGAGTTCCAAAGAACGACGGATCGTAGAGAAACCATTCTCAAGGGTGCAGTCGTTTGGTGGACGGAGGAATACCGCATTGAAGCAATTGGCGTTTGGAAGTTACGGAAAGCGGATCAGTTGGACGCTGGTCACCTCCATGCTTCTCCAGTTTGTTCTTTTCGCATTTCCACGCGTGGGCGATGCGCAGGTGGCGGCTTTGCCGTCGGTCGCGATTCTGGATTTCGGCAGTTATCCGGGAGTACGCGCCGGGTCTCTGTACACGCGCACTGCAACCGATGCGGTATGGCTTGAGATGAACCGGGGCGGCGGATATGACATCACCCCTCGGGCGACGGTCAATGAGGAACTCCAGAAGCTGGACCTTCCGACCGTTAATGCGCGTGGATCGATTCAACGGATCGGTCAGGCGTTGGGCGTCAAGTATGTTCTTACCGGTGATTTGACCGATCTCCGTTTTACCGATGCGCCCCGAAGGGCCAAGGCGACTGTCTCTATCCGGTTAACGGACGTCGCGTCCGGGGAATTCGTCAACGGTGCGATTCAGTCGGGGCTGTCGCCACTTCCGGCGGCGGGTACCCAACCGGATGACGAAACGCTGGTGGGACAAGCCATATCTTCTGCGGCGTTCAACGCGGTTAAGACAGTTCGCGAATATACGCTCCCAGAGGCGACGGTTCTTACCAACCGAAAGAACACCGAGGTTCGTCTGAACCGTGGTGGTCGTGACGGTATTGCGCCGGGCCTCGAGATGATCATTGTTCGTGGTTCCGAGCGTGTGGGGCGGGTTCGGGTTACCTCTGTCCAAGCGACGGACTCCGAGGCAGTTGTCGTAGACGCCGGCAAGGGTATTCGGCCGGAAGACAAG
>CAZYBA010000518.1:0-2047 GCA_964646105.1 uncultured Armatimonadia bacterium | reverse complement strand
CGTGTTCGCGCAGGCCCGTGAAAAGGCCCGCCAGACGTCCTGCCTTTCCAACATGAAGCAGACCGGTCTCGGCATACTCATGTATGTCCAAGACTACGACGAGGAATTGCCCAAGGCCGACTACTGGTTGCCTGCCGGTTCGCAAAGCCCGTTGAACCCGAACGCCACCGGGGGATTCTCGTTGCGTGTCAACCACTACAAGTGGCAGACCTGGGTGATCCCTTACATCAAGAACACCGACGTGCTGCGCTGCCCGAGCCGCACCCGCGATCAGGAAGCCTGGGCGGTCAACGGCGAGTACAAGGGTGACGGTTTCGCGTTCAACCTGTCCCTCGCCGGACGCCCGTACATCGGCGGTGTCAACCCCTCGTTCCTCGGCGGCGGCCTCGCCGGCATCTCCGAACCCGCAGCCACCTGGATCTTCCAGGAGCTGCGCAACCAGATCAGCTTCTCGTACGAGACCAGCGGCTTCGTCCTCTACCCGGTCGCCGACCGTGAATCGTGGACCCCTTACCTGATGCCCAACGGTGTGCCGGACAAGGCGAATGCCCCGCACAGCGACGGCTTCAATTTCGCGTATGTCGACGGCCACGCCAAGTGGATGAATGTCAAGCAGTTCCTGGCCCTGTGCCCGACCCGCGCGGAATACGTCGTCCCGGGCTGCGCCCTGCGCACCAGCCCCGGAGCCCAGGCTGGCTTCAATGTCTGCCGCGTCACCACGGCACCGACCTGGAGCCGACCGTTCCCGTTCTGGGGCCTGCAATAAGTCCGTGGAAGGCGTCGCGTTGCCTGTGATGCCACGCCTTCGACGGTTCTCCTGCCTGGCGGCGGCGGTACTCGGTACCGTCGCCGCTTGTCTTTTCCCCGGCTGCGCCAAGGTGCCCGAAGCCACCGGCGAAGCCGGCACGCTGCTCCGGGTGCGCGTCCGGGTCCGCGGACAAATCCAAGGCGCCTCCGACCTGCGCCCGATGACCTACTTTGTCCTGCTGCACCGCACCGACAACCCCAACGATCCCGGGCCGGTGCCGGCGGTCCTCCCGCCCTGGGGTGGCAACGGCTTCGCCACATCGAGCCAGCCCGGCACCCAAGGCTTTGTCGGATTTGTCCAGTACGACAGTGCGGGCTACGGCCTGTACTCCCTCGAACTCGCCGGCGTTCTGCACCGGCCGGAGGAACGTATTTTCCAGTACCTGGGAACTCCCGAGTTCTCCATCTCCCCAAGGCCTGGCGAGCGCGACCTGTTCTTTCAACTCGATCTGTCGCGCCTGCCCAACCCCACCGCGCGCTGGTGCCTGATCAACGTGGTCGCCACCGACAACCTTCCCGCGACTCCCGAGGACCAACCGAAGTTGTGGGACGCACTCGAGGACGGCACCCAGGCGTCGAGCCCGCAGCCGTGGGTCGTGCTCGACACCACGGTCAACGATCGCCGCACCAACTCGCTCACCCTCAAGGAGCCGTCCTGGCTCGATGTGCGCGACCGGCAGTACGGACCCGCCATCGACGAGCCCAACCTCGACATTGTCGACTGGGAATTCGAAATCCAGCGGCAGTAACATCGCTGCGGGCGTTACGTTTTTCCGATCGAGAACCAACGGGTGACCCGTCGGGTGAGTCGGCCAATTCCCAGGCATCTCGTCGTCACGACGTTCACCTCCCCCCGCTGGAAACCGGAAGTTCGAGTTGCCGTGCCGGTGGGGGTATTCGAACGCAAATAGCGGTCGAAATCATCGCGGATGCCGATTTCGGGCAGGTCCGGACACCCCTTCGGGGCGAATCAAACGGCATGAAGATCGAGAAGCTCGAACTATTCGCTGTCCCGCCGCGCTGGCTTTTTCTCAAGATCACCGCCGAGGGCGGTGTGGTCGGCTGGGGTGAGCCGATTGTGGAAGGAAAAGCCGCCACGGTCGCCGCGTGTGTGGAGGAAATGGCCGATTACCTGATCGGCAAACCCGCCGGCAATATCGAGGACCTCTTCCAGGTGCTCTACCGCGGCGGCTTCTACCGGGGCGGTCCGATCGAGACCAGTGCCATCTCCGGCATCGAA
>CAZYBA010000517.1:0-2048 GCA_964646105.1 uncultured Armatimonadia bacterium | reverse complement strand
AACCCGCCGGTCGGGGTTCGGGAGTCGAGGGAACGTTAACCATGGAACGACGCGAGTTTTTCGGAAAGATGGGCAACGGCTTGGCGTCGGTGGCGTTGGCGGCACTGCTCGCCGAGGACGCGCCGGCGGAGTCGGGGGTTGTCAAGCCGCACTTCGCGCCGCGGGCCAAGCGGGTCATCCAGATCTTCTGCCCGGGTGCGGCGAGCCATCTGGACCTGTGGGAACACAAGCCCGAACTGGAGAAACGGCATGGTCAGCCCATGCCGGGCTTGACTGGGGTCAGCTCGTTTCAGGGCGGGAACGGCAACCTCATGCGTCCGCCGTGGGAGTTTTTGCCAGCGGGCCAAAGTGGCAAGCGTATTTCGGCGATCCTCCCGCACCTGTCGAAATGGGTGGACGACATGTGCTTCATCCATTCGTTGACCGCCAAGAGCAATACCCACGGGCCGGCGATGTTGCAGATGAACACCGGCTTTGTGCTGGATGGATTTCCGAGCATGGGCGCCTGGGCGACATTCGCACTCGGTTCGGCAAGCCGCGACCTGCCGGCGTTTGTGGCGATTCCGGACGTGCGGGGGTTGCCCCCGAACGGTCCTGCGAACTGGGGATCCGGCTTCCTGCCCGCGGCGTTTCAGGGCACCGCGTTCAACGCCACCCGCCCGATCGACAACCTCCGGTCGCCGGAGAAGGCCCGCCCCGAGGGCGAGCGGGCGTTGCGGAATTTTCTCGACAAATTGAATCGCGGTCACGCGACGCGTTACCCGGGGCACGACGACCTTGACGCCCGTCGGGCGTCGTATGCCTTGGCGGCGCGGATGCAGTTGGCCGCCCCCGAGGCCACCGACCTGTCGAAGGAATCGGCAGCGACTCTTTCGCATTACGGGGTCGACAGTTCGAATCCGCTCGAGGCGGCGTATGCGCGCAACGCGCTGCTGGCGCGCCGGCTGCTGGAGAAGGGGGTCCGGTTTGTACAACTTTACTGCGGCTCGTCGGCGTCCCAAGTGGACGGACTCCTGAACTGGGACGCGCACAAGACATTGAAGGCGGACTACGAGCGCCATGTCCCGATTTTCGATCGACCGACCGCAGCGCTTCTGTCGGATCTGAAGCGTACTGGTTTGTGGAAAGACACCCTGGTGCTGTGGACCACCGAGTTCGGACGGATGCCTACCAACCAAGTGGGAAGTGCGGGGCGCGACCACAACCCGTACGGGTTCACCGCGTGGATGGCGGGAGCGGGTGTGAAGCCGGGATTTTCGTACGGAGCGACCGACGAATTCGGCTACAAGGCGGCGCAGGATGTCAGCAGCATCTACGACTTCCATGCCACGGTGTTGCATTTGCTGGGGTACGACCACACGCGGCTGACTTGGTACCACAACGGCATCGCCCGGCGGCTCACCGATGTCCATGGCGCGGTGATCAAGCCGGTGCTGGCCTGACCCGCGACAAACTGCCGGGGCTCCGTCGGTCGATCGCCGTCGCTGTGCCTGCGGGTGATGAAACTAGGATTGTCCGGCGGGGACGTTGAAATAGCGGACCACACTTGATTTTCAAAGGGATGAACTGATGGCTCGACTGAACCGGCGCGAATTTCTCGACGATGCGTTTTTCGCCACCGCCTTGGCTGCGATCGGCGGTCCGGCGCTGCTCGCTTCCCCGACGGAAGCGGCTCCCCTCCGACGGGCGGGTGCGAACGACCGGTTGCGCATTGCGGTGATCGGTGTCCGCGGGCGCGGGATGGCGCATGTGGAGGGGTACCTTGGCCTCCGGGACACCGAGGTTGCCGCGGTATGCGACATCGACCTCAATGTTACCGGAAAGGCGGTCACTGCTATCCGGAGCAAGAACGGCCGTGATCCCGAGATATTCCAAGATCTGCGCAAGGTGTTCGAGCGCAAGGACATCGACGCGGTGTCGATGGCGCTTCCCATCCACTGGCACACGCTGGCGTCCGTGTGGGCCATGGAATCGGGCAAGCATGTCTACGTCGAGAAACCGGTCAGCCACAATGTCCGGGAGGGTCGCCGAATCCACGAGGCGTCGCT
>CAZYBA010000516.1:0-2050 GCA_964646105.1 uncultured Armatimonadia bacterium | reverse complement strand
ATTTCCGCGGTGTGCCCGATCCCCTCCGCACCGGCATAGGCCCGCGTGATCCGGAACGGTTTTCCGTCCGCAAGCGGCAGGTTGATCCAGGTGGTGCGGGCTCCGCCAACAGCAGATTCCGCGATCGCGCGCAGTTGGTCCACCGGCAACCGGTTTCCCCGCGCGGAGGGCTCGGCATGCTCCGGCGCCGGGGACGATCCAGTGACGGCATGCACCACCGGTTCGAGACGACTGGCGTAGACGAAAAAGATCCCGGTCGACACGACGGTTGTCAGCACCGGAAGCGCCGCGATCCCGAAGACGTTGTGAAGGTCGAACAACGAACGCATCCGGCTGCTCTTGATATTTACTGTGAAACGTTGTTTCCACTGGGAGCGGTTGCGGGGCATCCAGATCGGGATTGAGGACGCCAGCAACGCCGAGGCGGCGAGGGCCAAGATGCCGTTGACGAATGCTCCGGTGTCGCGCAGCAGCAGTTCGGCATGGAGACGATAGACCTGCAGCAACCACGACTCCGATTCCAGACGGTGGCCGAGGATGGCGGCGGACCGGGGATGGACAAAGACCTCCCGGGTCGATCCACCGTTCGGGTCTGGCAGCAGGAACAGGACCGAATCGCCGGCTCGGCGCGGCAGGCGAATATCCTCGACCGGGGTTTCGGGAAACCGGGCAGCGACCGGCTCCAGCAGGCGCGATACCGGCAGCGGTGTGCCGCGCGTGTCGAGTGCAAACCAGCGCGGATGGAGCAAACGTTCGAGCTCTTCGCCGTACAGCAGAACCGCCCCGGTGGCCGCCATCAGGATCCAGTAGCCTCCGACCAGTGCGCCGAGGAATTGGTGGATCCGGAAGACCCCTTGTCGAAACCGAAGGGGCTGGCGTTGTCGGGCGGCCATGGCCGTATTCTAAGGCAACCGGGCCTATTCGCGATCGAACAGGCTGTCGCTGCCCAGGTCGCCGTCGGCGGTGATGTCGCCGAGTTGTGCCTTGCGGAAATCGTTGGCGTCGAAGCTGTTTCCCCATCCGAATCGTCCCGAACGCAGGGTTGGTTTGCGGGGTGTGGTGTGGCCGTCGAGCCAGAGAATCAGTCCCATTTCCTGGTGACGACCATGGAAAGTCGGGAAATTGCTGGACGGCGGTTCGAGGAGGGTGTTGGCTTCGAGGGTGGGGGTGGCGTACTGCCAGGTGTTGATCCGGGCGGATGTGGCCATGAGGACGGTTTCGGTCGGGTTGGCGACCGCGGCGACGGCGACCGAGTCGGGCGCCCAACTGCCGTCGGTTTGCTGCCGGAACGGGGAGAGGTAGGCGTAGTTGTAGCCGTAGCCGGTCTCGCCGACCGCCGTGCGCAGGTTGTTTCGGAACGCGGGATCGGCTTGGATTTGGTGGTTGCGCATGTAGGGGAAGAGCAGCCCTTCCGACTCACGGCGCGTCCTGCCGTCCCAGCTGGCCCACCAGTAGACCGTCTTGCCGGGGGCGGTGGTGAAGACCGGCATTACCACATCGTCGTGGTCTTGGGTGTACATGAGCGCCCCGAGGCCGATTTGCCTCAGGTTGGAGAGCGCGGTGGTCTGCCTTGCCTTGGCCCGCGCCTGTGCAAACACGGGGAACAGGATGGCCGCCAGCAGCGCGATAATAGTGATCACCACCAACAGTTCGATCAGTGTGAACGCAGCGGGGGTGGAGTCGCGCCTCCTCCGGTGACGAAGGGAGCTGGGAGACGTCGACAGGGGACGGGAAGTGGGTATTGACATCGGCGCACGATTGTACCCGGCCCGGTGGCCTTGGCCCGAGATTCTCAGCGCCAATCGTTGGTTGGCCTGGCGACCGTCGGAGCGGGAAGATGAGCCTCTCCGCCAACAGCACGGCTTCCATGGCGGAGGTGTGTCAGGTTCGGTTAGGTATCTCCCCACCATCCGGGCTTTTTGGCTGGCCATCCTTGGGCGCTTCCCAATTCCTGAATGCATCGGGAGTTGTTCGGCTTCATGTGTAAATCCCGCAAATCATGCCAGATGGGCTAAATTCGATTGGAGGCTGGAATAATAGCTTTGGGCCA
>CAZYBA010000515.1:0-2053 GCA_964646105.1 uncultured Armatimonadia bacterium | reverse complement strand
AGTTGAGACAGGTGCCTCCCAACTGATCCGCCTCGACGCAAACGACGCGGGCTCCTAGTTGCGCCGCGCGGATCGCCGCCGGATACCCGCCGGGTCCGCCCCCGATCACGACAACATCGGTGTCCTTGCTCGAATCAAATTGGGTCGCCAACTGAAATGTCCTCCGATAACGCTTTCCCCCGCCGGGCGGGCCCGAAGCGGATTACGGGTAGCAGTTTACCCTGCCGCAGTGACATCCAAATCCGCAAGATGCCCGAGGCGGGATTCGAACCCGCACGCCGATGAAGGCCGAGGTTTTTAAGACCCCTGCGTCTACCGTTCCGCCACCCGGGCACGCGCCATTCTACCCTGCACCCCTCATTCCCTGAATCCGCCGCCACGACGACCGAACAACGCAGGGGATTTCGTTTGCCGCAACGAATCGGACCCGTATGAAGACCTATCGAATCGGTATCGCATCGCTGGTCCACGACCACATCTGGGGGGAATTGATCCACTGGCGTAACCATCCGCGCACCGAGGTGGTCGCTGTCGGCGAAACCGACCCGCGCCTGTTGGCACGCTTTCGCGAGATGTTCCCGGGCGCAAGGGTTCATCCGGGATGGAAAGCCCTTATCGACTCCGAAAGCGGCGCGCTGGACATTGTCCAGATTGCTGCGGAGAACAGTGCCCACGCCGACATCACGGAAGCAGCCGTCGCGGCCAGGTGCCCTGTCATCACCGAAAAACCGATGGCAGCGCGGTTGTCCCAAGCAAAACGCATGGTCGCCGCCGTCAACAATGCTGGGAAAACGCTGATGGTCAACTGGCCGACCGCCTGGTCTCCCGCATGGCAGGAATTTCAACGGAGAATCCACGCCGGCGACATCGGTACACCGCGTTACGTTCGTTACCGTTCCGCCCACAACGGCCCGAAGGAAATCGGATGCGATCCAGCGTTTGTCGAATGGCTTTACGATGAGGATCGCAACGGCGCCGGTGCCTTCATGGATTACTGCTGCTACGGCGCCGTACTCTGCGCATCCCTGCTGGGCCGCCCCGAATCCGTCACCGGAACCCGCGCCGTATTGGCCAAGGACTACCCGATCCCCGATGACAACGGCATGGTCGTCATGCAATACAAACACGCATTCGGTGTCGCAGAGGCTTCCTGGTCACAGGTTGTCCCCACGGTCGGTTCCAATCCGGTCGCATACGGCAGCGCCGGCGCCATCGCCGTCGAGGGAGGATTGGTCGCGATTTACCGCGTCGGGGAAGGCCGCGCTGTCATTGAGCCCCCGACTCCCGAGTCTCCGCGTTCCAACGGCCCCGAATACTTCATCCACTGCCTTGACAACAACCTGCCGATCGAAGGGATCTGCAACGCCAATATTTCCTGCGATGCTCAGGAGATTCTGGAAGCAGGCCTGCGGTCCGCCGACACCGGTTCCCGCATCGCGTTTCCGGTGACCGATTGAGCCCGGCTCCGATGCCGAACAATTCCCTCGCCGAACTTCAGGCGAATCTAGCCAAGGTTCTGCGGGGGAAGGAGTCGGAATCCTTCAACGCCGTGCTGGCACTGCTCAGCGGTGGTCATGTCTTGCTGGAGGATGTTCCCGGAACCGGTAAGACCACCCTCGCGAAAGCCATCGCCCGATCGATCGAAGGGTCGTTCCGGCGCATCCAGTTCACGCCCGATCTCTTGCCGGCCGACATCACCGGAAGTTCTGTCTATCGTCCCACCGACGGCACATTCGAGTTCCGAGAAGGGCCGGTCTTCGCCAACGTCGTACTGGCCGATGAGATTAACCGGACATCCGCCCGCACCCAAGCGGCACTTCTCGAAGTCATGAGCGAAAACCAGGTAACCCTGGAGGGTGTGTGCCGATCCCTACCACAGCCGTTCTTTGTCGTCGCCACCCAGAACCCTGCCGATTTTCACGGCACCTACCCGCTTCCCGAAGCCCAGCTCGATCGATTTCTTTGCCGCCTGCGCCTCGGATATCCGGGCCACGACGATGAGATGGAAATGCTGTACGATCAACGCCTTAACCCGCCGATCGATCGACTCCAG
>CAZYBA010000514.1:0-2059 GCA_964646105.1 uncultured Armatimonadia bacterium | reverse complement strand
AGTCGACGCTCCCGCGGGCACGGTCACGCTCGCCGGGACAGGCAACGCGGACGGATTGTCGGACGCGAGCAGCACCTCGGTCGGAACCGGAGCCGGCCGGGAGACGGTGACTGTCAACGCAACCGGGGCGCCGGAGTTCGGGGACAATGGATTGGCGCGTACGGACGCAGGAAGGACAGGCCGGACACGCAAGGTCGCGACCGCAGAAACTCCGTCGACGGTCGCGGACACCAGCACCACGCGCTCGGTGTCCACCGGCAACGATTGGATGTCGAACGACACACTGGACGCTCCAGCGGGCACCACCACCGTCGCCGGGACGGTCGTCACCGCGGGGTCCAGCGACTCCACTGTCACCGGCAGATCGGTCAATGTCTTGGCGAGAAGGGTGACGGTTGCGGTGGCTTTGGCGCCCCCCGCCACGATCGACGGCGCAACAACCAACGACTTGGGTAGGACGGGAACCACGGTCGCGGTGGTGGAGACGGACAGGTCGGCGAACGTGGCATGGATGTCCACGTTACGGGCCATACCAACCGCACCGGCGGTGGCGTTCACACTCACCGACATTGCCCCGGCGGGCACCACGGCGGTTGCCGGGACCGTAAGCAACGACGGGTCGGAAGCGGCCAACGAGACAGTCAACCCACCGGCGGGTGAGGCTGTCGTCAGGCTAATGGCGACCACGGACGTGCCGCCGCCGGGGATGGTGGCCGGGGTTGCGGCGACTCCCTTGAGGAACGGCTTGACGGCAACCGCTTCCCAGGCAGCGGTGTTGCCGGCGACATCGGTGGCGCGGAACTCGACCCAGCGCGCGGTGGACGGCAGGACAAACGGCCCGGTGTAGGGTTGTGGGCTTGCGCCGTCCACCCGGGTTTCCATTCCCGAAACGCCCGAGAGTGCATCGTCCCCGCGCAGCCGCAACGTCCCGGCGTCGATCCAGCCGGTGGTGTCGGGCGCGGTGCGGTCGATCTTGACGGTGGCGTACCGGGCGGTTTCGGCATTGCCGTTCTTGTCGACAGCCCAGTAGGCGACGGAGTGGATGCCGTCGGCGCTCAGGGGAACGATCGCCTCGGCGCCGGCGACCACTTGCTCGGGCCCCATGTCGACCGAGTAGCGGATCTCGCGCACTCCCGAACCATCTTGTTCGTCTTGTCCCGCAAGGGCAGGCCTGTGATGCGGAAACCGGCGGGATTGCCTTCATAGCTACCAGCCCCAACCAAAGTGCCCCCATCAGCAGAGAAGTCAAACACATCGCCGATGTACCATCCGTCCAGATTGCAGTCCGTCGATTCGAGGTATTCGATCAAGTCGATGAACCCCAGTTTTTCCGTCCAGACAAAGGGTCTCCGAAAACTCGACGTGGGAACCTCAAAGTGGCCAAAGACCGTCCGACCATCACCACTGATCCCAATCGCCATGACATGATGGCCCACTGTTCCGAGCGCCGGAAATCCACCAAGATCAACCGCACTTGACGATTCGGACCAAACAATGGCACGATTGAAGCCCTCGGCGTTGCTCCCCCCTCCCACGACGACCTTTCCATCGCTGCTCACAGAGTAGGCTGCCACAAATCGCAAACCAGCTGGTCTACCGAGGTCAAGCCAACCACTTTCAGCGGTCCAACGCACCGCCCAATAATCATTCCATTGTCCATTGACCGCGTAGCCCACGACCGAAGTGCCGGAAAAACTTAGGCTCTGCGGATAGGTCCGTTTTCCGTCGAAATTTCCGAGATCAACGAGTGTGCCGTCATTCAGATTCAAGAGCACGCTCGCATTTTGGTAGTTGGCAATGATTAGGGAACCGTCTTGGCTCACTGCCCCGACTGAATTGAAACTTTGTTGAAATCCCAACATCTCGGAAACGGGTGTCCATAGCCACGTTGCAATCGGGGACCACGCGTTCCCAACGATAACGTTTCCGTTGCCGCCGACCCCGCTCACTTGGTAATTAGACCTTCCGATCAATCCCAGATGCACCGTTCCGGTGCTCGGTGTCCACCGGAAGGCCCATTGCCCAGTCGCGCCTTGGGCCGTACCGACCACCACATTCC
>CAZYBA010000513.1:0-2060 GCA_964646105.1 uncultured Armatimonadia bacterium | reverse complement strand
TCCTGCCGGGTGTAGGTGCGCACCGGCTTGGGGTCCGCCACTTCCCAGAGATCCGACGACAACGGGCAGTTCCTCTTCCCGGAATGCCGCGCAGTGCATGGCCCAACACCGTTTCCGAACGGCCCAAGCCGTAGAACGGCGCTGTGTCGAAAAGGTTGATCCCCAAATCGATCGCCCCCCGCACCGCCGCGTCGGCCTCGGATTGGGTGACATTTCCAAAAACACCCCCCAGCGGGGACGCCCCGAACGACAGCGCCGGCACCGAAATCCCGGTCCGACCCAATGGGTTACGCCGCATCGGGTCCCCCGGTTGATCGTGGCAGGGCGACTTCAACCATCTCAACACGGCCCGCATGGGGCCGGATTGCGCGAACGCGGGAGTGGACCGGGCGAGCGGCAGGGCAACTCGTCTGAAGCACCAACTCCATCGTCAACGACGACCCGCGCGGATCGTCGCGTCGGCTTCGGGCGATCCCATGGAACGCCACTTCGGATCCAATGCGTCCGCGAGTTCCAGACGTGCGTCCGCCACCGAACGCGCCTCCTTGGCGATGCCTTCTACGACACGCGCCGACAACTCCACCGCCGTATGCGCTTCCTCGGGGGAAACCCCGCCGTGGCGCGCCCACGAGGCGAGCGATGCCTGCAGCGATTCGATCTGGAGGCGGAGTTCGCGACGCAGAACCGTGGTCCGTCGGGCGACCGTCAAACTCCGCTCGAGTGCTTGCGATTGATCCACCAATGCACGGGCCTGCCGCACCAACGACGCTTCCACGACGCGGTCCGGTTCGACCGCCGCTTGACGCAGGACTTGCCGGGCTTTTCCCAGCAACTGCGCCGGATCCATATCCGGAGTCCGCGGTTCCGGCAACGCCCCCATGGCGTCCCCGATCGCGCGCACGGTCGCGCGCACCGAGTCTTGGTCGGGAATATTCTGGGTCTCGAGCAAGGTTTCCACCAATCCCAGGAACGCGTCCTCGAGCGACGCTTCCTGTTTGCTCTGGGGCTTGGGTTCGGGGCGCACTCCCAGCAGCGACGACAACCAATCCGAGACCGGGTCGGTGTTGGCGGATCGTCGCTCACGGCCACCGCCGAGCAGGCCTTCCATCCACTCCTCGATGACCTCGTCCGCATCTTCCGACATCAACCGCTTCCAAGCGTCCCATTCGCGCTCGTTCCTGCGGTCCTTTTTCGACGACGATTTCCCGTTGGTGGACTTCTGGCGCCATTCCTTGCGCTTGCGCAGCTTGCGGATCTCCTTCGCGTCCAAGGGAGACTCCAACACACGGCGGGCTGCCTCGCGCGGCAGTACGGACAATCCGTATCCACCGGCCAACGCGGCGGAAGCGACAGAGGCGCCGAACAGCGCCGGTCCTGTCAGGAAACCCTGCCCGATTTCGTGCGCCCCGTAACCAAGCAGCGCCGCCATGGGCAGGGCGAAAAGCGATGCACCGCTGGCGGCAGGCAAGGCCATCCGAGCGACGGCGCTAGGGACTCCTCGCCGCTGGACCCAAAGTCGCGACAGCCCACGGGCCTCCGGGGCGTTTTCCGATGCTCCGGTGCGTTGCGCAACCACATGGCGGTGCCAGGTGTCACCCAAATCGCTTGGACGCAGGTTCATTTCTTGGCGAGGTGCTTGTCGAGGAACGCCATGCCAAGCGATGCCGACTTGAAGACATCGGGTACATGCCCGCCCGGCAGGAAAACCCGTTCCTTCGGCTCCTTCGCCGCCTTGAAGAGGATGTCGTTGCAGACCACAGGAACAATGTCGTCCTTGTCGCCATGGACCAAGAGGATCGGACGCCCGGCCGCACGCGCGATGCTGTGCATGGGATCGATGTCGGCGAGGGCTTTGTTGATCGAGGCGGGGTCCGTGACACCCCGCGGCAGCACCGTCGTTTGTTCTGCAATCTGGGTGGTGGTCATGAGCTTTCCCCAGTCTGCACCCGCGTACAGGAAGACCGCCGCCTTCACACGGGGATCGTCGGAGAAAAACCGCGAGCCGAGGATTCCCCCCATGGACACCCCGGCAATTCCGAGACGATCCGGGGCAACCTCCG
>CAZYBA010000512.1:1749-2064 GCA_964646105.1 uncultured Armatimonadia bacterium | reverse complement strand
TGGACCGTCGCGAAAGGCCGGCGTTCGAGTCTCGCAATCCGTTTTGGTACCACGCGTTCGATCCCGATTGGGCGGTTCGCAACGGCTCGAACGCTCAAGATGCGCGCCTCGACGCGCGCCGCGGTGGCGGTATTGAATACAAGGGATTTGTCCACACGTTCTATCCGCTGGTTGATCCAAAGGAACACTTCCCAAGGCATCCGGAATGGTTCTCGATGGATGCGTCTGGAAAACGCTACGTGGAACGGGGGCAATTGTGCACGACCAATCCCGAATTGCGGAACTACCTGGTCGAGCAGGTTCGGCGCTGGCTGA
>CAZYBA010000512.1:0-1725 GCA_964646105.1 uncultured Armatimonadia bacterium | reverse complement strand
CGATGCGGAAGGGTCCAGTGCGGGCACCATGTTGGCATTGGTCAACTTCATCGCGGAATCGCTCGAAAAGGAGTTTCCGAAGGTCGCCTTCGACACACTTGCCTACCAGTACACGCGCAAGCCGCCCCGCAGGATCGTGCCGCGGCCCAGTGTGGTAGTTCGCCTTTGCTCGATCGAAGCCAATTTCCGACAGCCACTCGAGTCAAAGCCGAATCAGGCGTTCGGTGACGATATCCGGAATTGGAACACAAAGAGCAAACGGCTCTACGTCTGGGATTACGTCACCAATTTTTCGCATCACATGCTCCCGCACCCCAATTGGTTCCAACTGGGGCCCAATGTGCGGTTCTTCCAACGCAACGGGGTCAAGGGACTGTTCGAACAAGGGGCTTACCAAAGCCACGGTGCGGAAATGGCGGAGTTGCGTGCGTGGGTCCTCGCGCAACTGATGTGGAATCCGTCGCTCGACGACCGCAAGTTGATCCGGGAATTTCTCGATGGATACTACGGCCTGGAGGGGGCGCCGTTTATTCAGCAATACCTCGCGCTCCTGCACGCTCGGTCGTCTGGTAGCGTTCTCACCTGCTTCAGCGGCACCGACCAACCGTTCCTTGATTTCGAGACACTGGTGGACGCCGACGGCTTGTGGCGGGCGGCATTGTCCGCAACCAAGGATCCGGATCGCCGTTGGCGTCTCGAGCAAGGCCGCAACGCGGTCCGTTACGCCGTTCTCTCCAACTGGCGCAAATTGCGGCGCGAATGCAAAACCCGTAGGGCGGTTTGGCCATGGGGTGAACCGGACGTCGTTGCCAAGGAATTCCTTAAGGTTTGCACGGGACCCGGGCCGGCGGGTTGGAAGCCGGTGACCCATGTGAATGAAGGGGGATTGACCCCCTCGGCGTTTGTCGAGCGACTCAAGGCCCTTTCGGGCGACAAGGCTGCCTTGCCGGAGCGATTCAAAAGCACCAAGGGGGCCGTCGGTTTGCAGGATGTCGCTGCCGAATTGTTTCGACCCGGCGAACTGGTTCGGCGGATTGCCGACAAAAGCGCATCCGATGGCTTTGCATTGCGCCTGAAGGGGGGGCACACCGAATGGGCCATTCAGGTTCCGTTTGCCCATTTGCCCGAACCGGTCCAGCAGGGGCGCTGGAATGTCCACATTGTCATTCGGTTCGAAGGGGCCCCCGATGGCGCCAAGCCGGCGGTATCGGCAGGGGTATACGGCAAATCCGAAAAGAAGGATCTGGTCCGGATTGACATTGCGCCTGGACTGGAACCGACCCAATGGCGCAGTGTCGATCTGGGGACGGTTTCTTTCCCCGAGGACGCCTATCTTTGGATAGCGCCGACTGCTGTGGAAGGCATCGACGCGATCCGGGTGGACAGGTTTGTATTCACACCGGCATCGTGAGGAGGGAGACTTCGTTTAAGGGAACACGGACTGCCCGCTTACCCGCAACGGTCTTCCTGTCCCGAACGTGCACACGCTCGCGGAAGGCGTTGTTTCGTCTCGTTGAATGAGCGACCAGCGAATGCTCTGCCGCCATTGTTTTGAATGGCATCCCATAAAAGCATGCGGCTGATTTCGGGCAGGATCGGACCCCATCCGTGGGTACCGTTCATGTGTCGCGACACCCCGGCGCCACCCCGCCCCGAACCGTATAATGCGCCTCATGCCCACCCCCTTCGTCCACCTGCACAACCACTCCGAATTCTCGTTGCTGG
>CAZYBA010000511.1:0-2089 GCA_964646105.1 uncultured Armatimonadia bacterium | reverse complement strand
TGGCATGGACTACATCATGAACTACCGGTTGATCGAATGCATGCAGACAGGGCAAGCGCCCGAGATGGATGTGTACGACGCCGCCGCGTGGAGCGCGCCGTTCCCGTTGTCGGAAGTCTCGGTGAGCAAGGGCGGGGCCTTGGTCGAATTCCCCGACTTCACCCGCGGAAACTGGCAGAGCAAGCGTCACTGAAATCCGTGAACGTCATCGTCGTGGGTGCCGGCCTTGCCGGTCTCGCCTGCGCCCGGGCACTTGCCCGGGCGCAGGTGGAAACGGTGGTCTTGGAAGCCAGCGATGCGGTCGGGGGGCGGGTCCGGACCGACGAAATAGACGGGTATCGTGTCGATCGCGGATTTCAAGTCCTGTTCACCGAATATCCGGCGTTCAAGAAACTGGTCGACCCTGCCGATCTTTCCCTGAAGCGCTATTCCCCGGGAGCCCTTGTGGCGCAGGGAAATCGGCGGTCCGTGGTGGCCGATCCGTTCCGGGATCCCGAATCGGCCCTGGGAAGCATTCTCTCCCAGATCATTCCCCTCGCCGACAAGCTACGCACATGGCATCTTTGCGCCGAACTGGCGCGACGTCCCGATGATTTCTTCTGGGACGGTCCGGATCAGACTGCGCTGCGATTTCTCAAACTGCGAGGTTTTTCCCCTCAATTCATCGAGAATTTCGCCCGGCCGTTTTTCGGTGGCATTTTCCTCGACCGCACCTTGGGCGTATCCGCACAACTGTTTCAGTTCTACTGGAAAATGCTGGTCCTCGGTGATACGGCGACTCCTGCGCTCGGCATGGGTGAACTCCCGCGCAGCCTTGCCACCGGATTGGATATCCGACTCGAGACCCCTGTCGAGTCGTTGCTCCGCAACGACAATCGCGTCCATGGGATACGCCTCCGTTCCGGAGAAGAATTACGCTCGGAAGCGGTGGTGGTCGCGGTGGATCCCCCGGAACTCGACCGTCTCACCGGGTTCTCCATCGATCGTCCCAGTGTAGGGACAACCACCTTGTGGGTATCGACCCCCGAACCGTTGGTGACCGGGAAAAAGATTGTCCTGCATGCGAACCAACTTCCGTTTGTCCAGCACCTCGTCCCGGTCTCGAATGTCTCGCCGGATCTCGCACCGTCTGGAAAACATCTCACGGCGCTCTGCCTTCCGTCTGCGGTGCCATCCGACACTAAGCAGGTCTTGGCTCTTGCGATCGAGGATCTGGGCCGAATGTTCCGCGGGGACCGGCAGGCATTGGCCTTGTTGGACGCAATCGGCTGTGTCGCAATTCACCGTACTCCCCACGCCCAACTCGGACAACCCCCTGGCTTTCGGAGTCGACTTTTGCCGGTTGATCCCGGGATTGCTGGTTTGCGAATCACCGGAGAAGTCACCGATACGGCCAGCATCGACGGGGCTCTCGGATCGGGAATCTCGGCGGCACATTCCCTGATTGGAACCGGGACTTTCGCGGATGCGCATCCAATTCCTCCGACCGGGTAATATAGACACGCAGTACCCGGCCCCGCGTTGGCCGGGAATGGAAGGATCTTGAGCATGAGCAATGCAGTAGCGGTTTCGGGCGCCGACTTCGACGCGAAGGTTTTGCAGAGCGAAGTCCCTGTCCTTGTTGACTTCTGGGCACCTTGGTGCGGCCCGTGCCGACGGGTGGGACCGGAACTGGATGCTGTCGCCGAAGAACTGGCCGGCAAGGTCGTCATCGCCAAAGTGAATGTCGACGACGAGTCCGATTTGGCGGCCAAGTATCAGATTCAGAGCATCCCGGCGATGCTGATCTTCAAGGGGGGCAAAGTGGTGGACCAGTTGGTGGGAGCCTATCCCCGCACTGCGATCTCCGCCAAATTGCAATCGCATCTGTAGGCGCCAGCCCTCTCGTTTCCGGGCCGGTGCAGCAGCGCCGGCCTTTTGCTTGCCTGACGTGGGCCACCCGATCCGAAAACAGCCGGCGATCTTTTTTGGTCCAAAGCCTGCATGGTACAATCGCGCTTACGCGGAGGGGTGAGCGGAATGGTATCGCAACCGCCTTGAAAGCGGTCTCACGGGGAACCGTGTGCGGGTTCGAATCCTGTCCCCTCCG
>CAZYBA010000510.1:946-2099 GCA_964646105.1 uncultured Armatimonadia bacterium | reverse complement strand
CGGTTTGTGAGATTCCTTGGCGCTTCAGCCATTCCCGGTAGTCGAACTGTCCGGGGTTGGTTGCACCGTCCGGGAATTGAACATCACCGCGGACACGTACCGAATCTCCCCATCGAGGCGGCTCACCCTTGCGCTGAAAAACCACAATGCGTCGCTCCCCGGTGTCCAATTGCCAGGACCATCGGGAACCTCGTTCGCGGGGAGGACTCACAACCGTGCCGGCGATGGATTGATATCCACAGTCGAGTGCAGGCGACGGCTTCTCGGCTAGGCATCGCAATGCGCCGGTGCAGACCGCCAGGACAAGAACCGGGATTATCCGCGGAACCTTCAGGATCAAAGCCGCACCGGCCGTCGTCAGGGCCAATGGCAACCACAGCGATCGGGCCGTAGGAAAGGTGATGGCACTCTGTATCCCCATCGCCAATGCGCCGGCAATCCACGGAAGGGGACGGACTCGATTCAGCCAAGCAAACGACATCGCGGACACTCTCCAAGGTGCCCGCCCCCCCAAGGCGGGTTCAAATCGCCGCACCGCGGACAGGAAATCCAGCCGTGTGCGAGTCGCCAATAGTGCATTTTTCGATCCCGAATGCGTGCTTCCCGCATACGCTCCCGTAATCCGGAGTCCGTGACGCTCGACACCGAATCGTCGATTGCGGCAAGTTCGGTTTCCGAAACGGTGAAGGATTCGATTGGTAACTCCGGTTCTGTCGGGATGGTCTTCGGTCGCGAGATTCCGCGGTTCACAAAACGAATATCCCGAACGATCGGCGCCCCGGGGGGCGCATCCAAGCGACGGTTCAATCGTCTGAGGATTTCGTCCCGGTGAAAGGTGAGCTCATGGGCCCATGATGCCGACCGGGCGGAAACCCGGAGTACCCCTTGGTTGATGCCGAGCACCTCGGTTGCTTCTGCGATTCTCAGCCCCCCCACTTCGTCCCAAACCAACGGGGCGGTGTGTTCGGCGACCTTGCGCGCGAGGTCGAGGGACCCGAGCTGATGTGCGATCAGTTTCTGAAGACCGCTTGCTCCTCCCCGTCGCATCTCATGAACCGCCCATCGCGGCCCGGTCGGCAAGCACAATCAACTCACCTGCCGTCGGGGCGAGACCACGCATCGGCAGTTCGTCGACGGCGCTACTGCCGTCGAT
>CAZYBA010000510.1:0-833 GCA_964646105.1 uncultured Armatimonadia bacterium | reverse complement strand
AGGGGTGTGATCCACCCATTGACACGACTGCAATGCCGATCGATGGGGAAAAAGAGAGGCGGTGTGGCCATCCGATCCCATTCCCAGCAGGATCCAATCGAACCGGGGACGTTCGCCCAGAACGTCGATGACTTGTTGTTCGTAACGAAGCGCTGAATCCTGAACGGTCGCGGCGTCCACCGGCACCGGGAAAACCTGCGAGTCCACGTGCCGGAGCAGGGCTTCTCGCGCTTGTCCGAAGTTGCTGGCGGGGGCATCGGGCGACACAAATCGTTCGTCCGAGAAGAAGATCTTTGCGCGGTTCCAGGGCAAGTCTTGTTCTGACGCGATCCGGCGATACAGGGCGAGTGGGGACGACCCGCCGGCCAACGCGACCGTGAATACGCCCCGGTCTGAAACCGCGTCCAGAAATGCCGCGCGGAAGTGCTCGCGGGCAGCCTCGGCAACTGCGATTTCGTCGTCAAAAACCCTAGGTTCGACCATAGTGGGGGCAGTTTATCGCTTCTTGACCCCGGTAACATTTACAGTTTATACTCAACTTGGAGTAATCAATGTCAATTTCAGCAGGTATGCAACCTCGAAAGCCAAAGTCATCGGTCAAGGTTGCTACCCGCCCACAGAAGCGTCGCGCGAACAATCGTCTTGCCGTAGATGTTCTCGGGATTGTTTCCGTGGTACTCGGGCTCTTGGTGCTCGCCACGTTGCTGGTACCGGGCAATCAGGACGGTGGCAATCTGCTGGGCACCGCCATTGTCCGGGGCCTGCGCATGGTCATGGGAGTCGGTGCCTGGGTCTTCCCCGTATTGTTGCTGGGAATCGGAGTCGCACTGGTG
>CAZYBA010000509.1:0-2108 GCA_964646105.1 uncultured Armatimonadia bacterium | reverse complement strand
GGTCGAGGGCAAGGTCACCGACGAAATCGACTGGTTGCCCGCTGACAACGAACACCACTTCCGCATCGCGCCGGCCAACGTCGCGCTTGCCGAGGACAACACGTTCCGCGACAAGCAGGCCCAGGTCCGCTACCAGAACGAGTACCCGGTCATCCCGTCCCGGGACATCCAGTATGTCGACGTTTCCCCGCAGCAGCTGGTATCCGTCGCAACCGCGATGATCCCGTTCCTCGAGAACGACGACGCCAACCGGGCACTGATGGGTGCGAACATGCAACGTCAGGCCGTGCCGACGTTGCGTCCCGACGCGCCCCTGGTCAAGACCGGAATGGAGCGGCGCGCCGCGATCGACTCCGGGGCTGTCGTGATTGCCAAGCGGGGCGGACGTGTCCGCCGGGTTACCGCCGCAGAGGTTGTCATCGAGGCCAACAACGGCCGGATCGATCGGTACCCGCTCCTCAACATGGTGCGGTCGAACCAAGGGACCTGCATCACGCAGCGCCCCAAGGTGGACGCCGGACAGCGCGTCCGGCAGGGGCAGGTCATCGCCGACGGACCGTGCTGCGACAACGGCGAACTGGCACTCGGGCAGAACGTCTTGGTCGCGTTCATGCCTTGGAACGGCTACAACTTCGAGGACGCCATCCTGCTCTCCGAACGATTGGTGAAGGACGATATCTTCACGTCCATCCACATCGAGAAATACGAGGCCGAGGCACGCGACACCAAGCTCGGACCCGAGGAAATGACCCGCGACATTCCCAATGTCGGCGAGGATGCACTCAAGGATCTGGACGAGGACGGAATCATCCGGGTCGGTGCGGAGGTCCGCAGCGACGACATCCTGATCGGCAAGGTTGCTCCCAAGGGGCAGGGAGAATTGACCGCGGAAGAGCGGTTGATCATTGCCATCTTCGGCAAGAAGGCCGAGGAAACCCGGGACGTTTCCACCCGCGTGCCCCATGGCGAAAAGGGAAAGATTGTCGATGTCAAGGTGTTCAGCCGGCACAAGTTCAAGTGCTCCACCTGCAACTACATCTACAACTTCTCAAAGCGTCCCGACCAGATGCACTGCGAACGCTGCGGTGCGATGGATTCGTTGGAGAAGCAACAACCTGACGAACTCCAGGCCGGAGTCAACAAACTCGTCCGCGTCTACATCGCCCAGAAGCGCAAGATCATGGAAGGCGACAAGATGGCGGGACGCCACGGGAACAAGGGGGTTGTCTCGAAGATCCTCCCCGAGGCCGACATGCCGTTCCTCCCGGACGGGACGCCGGTGGATATTGTCCTAAATCCGCTGGGTGTTCCCAGCCGCATGAACATCGGGCAGATTATGGAAACCCACTTGGGATTGGTCGCACGGGAATTCGGCGCCCAGTTCGTCGAGCCGATTTTCGAAGGCTCCACCGAAGAGGAAATCCTGATCGAGATGCAACGCTACGGCCAGCGCAAGCGTCGCCAGATGCTGCAACGGTTTGTGTCGTTCGACCTTGAAATCGACTGCACGTTCCCCGATGTCAACGACCTGCACGGGGTCGAGGAACTCCTCGGCACCTTGGAAGCGGCCTTGCGCGACTTGGACGCGGAGGGTCTGGAAAGGGTCTCGCAACTGCTGGCCGGACCTCCGGTCGGAGAGACGATTCCAAAGAACTACGACTACGAGACGTTGCTCAACACCATCCGCGACCGTGTCTGGGGTCGGGTCGGATTTGACGACGAAACCTGCAAGACCCACCTGCGGGACGGTCGTACCGGCGACGGGTTCGAGATGCCTGTCACCGTGGGACGAATCTACATGCTCAAGTTGGCCCACCTGGTGGACGACAAGATTCATGCCCGTTCGACCGGTCCCTACAGTCTGGTGACGCAGCAGCCGCTCGGGGGCAAGGCCCAGTTCGGCGGTCAGCGCTTCGGAGAAATGGAAGTCTGGGCGCTCGAGGCCTACGGTGCGGCCTACACGCTCCAGGAAATCCTGACGATCAAATCGGACGATGTACTCGGTCGTGTCAAGACCTACGAGTCCATTGTCAAGGGCGACGCCATGCTCGAACCGGGTGTCCCCGAGTCGTTCAAGATCCTTGTCAACGAACTCCAATCGCTGGGGT
>CAZYBA010000508.1:0-2108 GCA_964646105.1 uncultured Armatimonadia bacterium | reverse complement strand
ACGTTGACGTTTTCCCGTGACCGGGCGGTCGGGTGCGTTGACGGTGAGACGGGGAGGTTGAACGTTGACGTTTTCGCGTGACCGGGCGGCCGGGTGCGTTGACGGTGGCACGGGGATGTTTGAACGTTGACGTTGTCCCGCGACCGGGCGGTCGGGTGCGTTGACGGTGAGACGGGGATGTTTGAACGTTGACGTTGTCCCGTATTCGTATGCGCCTTCGCGGGCAGAGGCTGTCTCGCCAACGAAACGGACCCGAATCAGCCGGCGCCGGAGCCCCCGAGTCGTCGGCGCAGGACGTGGCGCGCGGGTTTCTCCACAAAACGGTGTGCCAGTGCTGCGAGGCCGGTGGTCATTACCAGCACCAACGCCAGCAGCAGGAGTTTCATCGGGGTTGGCATCGGGCCGGTGGGATGGGAACCGCGCCAGGCCATCGCCGGGATGAAGTACGCCGCGAATGCGGTGGATTGCATCAGGTAGATGGCGTAGGAGAGGTTGCCGAGAACAGCCAGTGGCTTGGTTTCGAGGAAACGGATCCCGCGACCGGAGTTGGCCGCCACCGCGCCGACCAGTGCGGCGAATACCAACGGTGCAATACCGTCCGCGAGCGGCGTACCCGGGATCGGGGCCGGCATGCCGTTGCTGCCCAGCGGGAGCGGGTTTGGAGGTACCGGAAAATGGAGCACCAGGACACTGGCGACCGCAGCCAGGGCGAGAGCGCGGTCGGAGGAAAGGAATCGCGTTGTGATCCCGGCGCGGTGCCAGCGGTGCAGGCAGAGCCCGATCGTGAACCCGAGCAGGCAGCGCACCAGCCCGAGGTCGAACGTGATGTCGAGACGCCGGGACGGGTGAAGGATCGCCAACGAACCGAGCGCGGTGCAGCAGGCCAGAGTGACAACCGCCGGCACCCAGATTCGGATTCGGTCGATAAGACGGTGCAGGGGGAGGGTCAGGAAATAGGTCCACCACTCGGCCGCGATCGACCAGCCCGGGACATTCCAACTCATCGGCACCAGTCCGAACGACAGCAGCAGGAAGAGGTGGGCGGGCAGGTAACGCCAGTCGTACATCTGCGCCATCATCGCGTCCATGCCGGGGTTCGGCGCCCCGCCCGAGGGGCCGGCGCCGCCGGAGTCCGGGGCCGGGGTCGCGACATGGGCGAGGACCGTGAACGCGAGAGCGAGGACATGCATCGGGATGAGGCGGGCGAAACGTGCGGACGCGAACGCCTTGACGGCGGGGAATGGCACCCCGTCTGCAAATCCTTGTCCGTAGACATGGGCCATGATGAACCCGGAGAGGACAAAGAAGAAGTCCACCCAGAGGTAGCCGCGCGAGAGCACGCCGGAACCGGGCAGCAGGGGACCGAGGCCGAGCATGCCGCCGAGCGAGTCGACATGGAAGACCACCACCAGGACGGCGGCGATGCCGCGCAAGGGGGTCAGGCCGGGAATATGGGCAACACGGGGAAACACTCCGGGAGAATACCGCACTGAGGGCCGGCCCGAGGCTTGACAGACGATCTCCAATCGGAAAGGATGGACCATTCCGGGTCTTGGGATCACCCGACTCGGACGGGAGTCAGTCATGCGTCAAGAGGTTTCCCTCGCGGATTTGGATGCCACCGCGGTTTCAGGCATCCTGCGTCGTGCGTTCATCGACCATTCGATCGACGATGACGGCTTGGTGACCGTCGAAGCAGCGTTCCTGTACACCGTTCTGGTCGAGCCAGATCAGAACATCCTGCGCCTGCGCTGCATTTTCGGGACCCAGGCGGCGTTCCTCGATGTGGTGACGTTCGCCAACCGCTTTTCCCGGGAGATGAGCCTGGTGAAGTGTTTTGTGCCGGACGACCGGGACGACGACGGCGACTGGCGGGTGATCTTCGAGTGGGACCACTGGGTGATGCCCGGGGGCAAGGTCTCGGAAGAGCGCGTGGTGCGTATGGTGCGCGAATTCGAGGACATTGTGGGCATCGGCATCCGCGAGCACGACCGCGAGGATGTGGTGTTTCCGCGGGAGAACGACGACTCGCAGGACTGACTCGGGAGCGGGGGGCGGCGTCTTCGTCGGCCGGGCGTTTGGATTTATGCCGGAACCCCGACTTCGTT
>CAZYBA010000507.1:240-2113 GCA_964646105.1 uncultured Armatimonadia bacterium | reverse complement strand
TGCCGCGGCGAATCTCCCGCCCGGCACAGCATGACCCGCGGATATTTCCCTGTCCACCTCTCTTTGACGGATCGGCTCTGTGGATTCCCGGTAATTTTGCCGATTAGAGAGTGTGCCCGCTGCATCAATAACGTTTGCAGCACAAGCGAGACGAAGTTTCGGACCGGACTCTCCAGTTGACGGAAGGATAGTCCGAAATCAGTCGCAAGGGGATCGAAATTCGATCCAAAGCCCTAGTTGGTAACCATTCGGAAAAAGAGGACAGACAATGAATACTCGCATCGCTATCGCCGCTGTCTTGACCCTGGGCGCCGTCCCGGCGTTCGCTCAGGTTGATCCCGCCACCCGCAGCTACTCTCTCGTCGAGATCGGCACCACGGACGTCGCGTCCAACAACAACTCCGGCCGCATTGCCGGTGGAACCCGTGCCGGTACCGCCGCCACGCCCCGCGCCTTCTTCTGGCAGTCGGGCAGCCTGGCGCTGATTCCGATGAGCGGTTACCGCGAATCGACGGCAACGTTCGTGGGACCGAGCAACGAGGTTCTCGGGACCGCCATTCCCAACGGCCGCGGATCGCTCAAGGGCTTCCGTGTGGCCGGTGGCGCTGTCAAGTGGCTCCCCGGCCTCGGCGGGAAGATGGTCACCCCGACGTCGGTGAACTCGGGCGGCACGATTGTCGGTTACGCAACGGACGCGTCCAACCTTCCCCAGGCGTTCAAGTACACCGGCGGCAATGCCTCGGTGACCCTGGGAACCCTCGGTGGCCCCACCAGCCATGCGATGGATATCAACACCGCCGGTACGACCGTCGGCTACTCCCGAATCTCGCCGTCCAACAACGTCACCCGGGCTTTCACCCACAGCGGAAGCTCGATGACCAGCTTGGGTGCGTTGTCGGCGAACGGTAGCAGCTGGGCGTATGCGGTCAACGCCAGCGGTGCGGCGGTCGGCGCTTCCGACAGTGCGTCGGGACGTCGTGCCGTGCTGTGGAGCGGTGGACAGACCACCACGCTTGCGTCGGTGTTCTCGATCGCCTACGACATCAATGCGGGTGGCACGGTTGTCGGCACCATGATCCCGGCCGGTCAGCAGGAGATGGCCGCGTTCGTGTGGCACAACGGCACCTTGATCGACCTGAACAGCAAGATCCCCGCCGGCTCCGGCTGGATTCTCACCGCGGCTCGCTCCATCAACGACAGCGGTGAAATCGTCGCCAAGGGCATCCACAACGGCCAGACCAAGACGGTCCTGCTGCGCCCGCAGCCGTAATCGTCACCGCCCACTCAGGGTCGGACGCCCTCCGCGGACACCGCGGGGGGCGTTTTTTCGTCTGAACCCAACCCGGTACGCCGCGCTGTTGCAGCACATCGCGAATCCCTACCGCGAGCGGGTACACTACGGGCACGCCGAGGAGCGCTGCAACCCGCACAATGCGGACCAGGCTCGGCAAACGAACCGCGCTCACCCCGCATAGCCCCGGGGTGGGCTTTTTTTTGCGGGCCGAGACCACCACGGAAGGAAAAAACACCATGCAATCGACGACCCAGCAAACCCTGGCCACGGACGTTGTCGTGGCCGATCTCGGATGGGCCGAGTGGGGACGCAAGGAAATCGCGATCGCCGAGACCGAGATGCCGGGCCTGATGGCGATCCGCGCCGAGTACGCCGGGCAGAAGCCGCTCGCCGGCGCGCGCATCACCGGCTCGTTGCACATGACCATCCAGACCGCGGTCCTGATCGAGACCTTGGAAGCCCTGGGTGCCGAAGTGCGCTGGGCCAGTTGCAACATCTACTCCACCCAAGACCATGCCGCCGCCGCCATCGCCTACAACGGCACGGCGGTGTTCGCAAAAAAAGGCGAATCGCTCGAGG
>CAZYBA010000507.1:0-230 GCA_964646105.1 uncultured Armatimonadia bacterium | reverse complement strand
CGAGGAATACTGGGATTACACCCACCGAATCTTCGAATGGCCCGACGGCAAGTACTCCAACATGATCCTCGACGACGGCGGGGACGCTACTCTGCTCCTGCACCTCGGCACCAAGGCCGAGACCGACTTGTCGGTCCTTGACAACCCGACGTCCGAAGAGGAAACCATCCTCTACGCATCGATCCGCAAGAAGCTCGCCACCGACCCGCACTGGTATTCGGGCCGCCTCG